>CAZJCB010000069.1:0-2953 GCA_964544245.1 uncultured Christensenella sp. | reverse complement strand
GGCATCCCGGCTTCAGCGGGGCTGAAATACACCAGCGGAATGCCGGCCTCCAGCGTGCCCGCCGGGCAGACGTACTTGCAGAAGGCGGGGGAGGCTTCGCCGGCGACGTTGTTGAGCGTCATGGGCAGCAGGATGACCAGCACCAGCAGCACCGCGTACTTGAGCCAGCGCAGCGGACGGTCGCCCCGGAAGCGGTTCTTTTTGACCGGGAAGGGGATCCTGTGCAGCAGTTCCTGGATGAGCCCGAAGGGGCACAGGAAGCCGCACACCATGCGCCCCAGGGTCGCGCCCACCAGCAGCAGGAAGCCGAAGAGGTACAGCGACAGGCTGAACGCCCGGCTGCCGATGACGGCCTGCAGGGCCCCGATAGGGCAGCTGAGCAGGGCGCCCGGGCAGGAATAGCAGTTCAGCCCCGGGTGGCACAATTGCTTGAGATCGCCGCCGTAGATCTTGCCGGCCGCGAAGCCCGTGACGTAGGAGTTGGTGGCGGCCGCGACGAACAGCTGGACGGGGACGCGGAAGCGCACCCGCTCCGTTTTCTGCCGCTTAGCCAATGCCGATGCACTCCAGACAGATGCGGATGGCTTTCTGCAGCACGACGGCGGCCTCGCCGCGCAGGACGCCGAAAAGGATCAGCGCGGCGCCCAGCGCGGCCAGGGGGACCCAGCGTCTGTCAGCCTTCGCTTTTCCCATCCTCTTCCTCCTGGAGGTTGGTAAGGAATCCGTCGATGACCTCAACCCAGGCCTCCCTGTCCCTGGAACCGGTCAGGATGCTGCGGACGAAGCCTTCGCCGTCAATGAGCCAGGTGGTGGGCAGCACGCTCACCTGCAGGCCGTAGTCCGGGTTGTTCATCAGGATGAACAGGTTGATGTCCGGGTTGAGCAGGGGGAAGGTGAGCCCCAGTTTGTCTTTCACGTCAAGGGCCGCCTGGTTTTTCTCCCCGTTGGCCAGCAGTTCGCCGGCCTCGGTCACGGTCAGCCCTTCGCTGTGCAGGCCGATGATGTTGATCCGGTCCCCGTACTCTTTCGCCAGCCCGTCCAGGTGGGGCATCTCCGTCAGGCAGGGGGAGCACCAGGTGGCCCAGATGTTGAGAAAAATTGGTTTCCCGTCAAAGACCGATGCGTCAAAGGGTTCGCCGTCAAGGTAGGTGAGTTCCAGGGTGGTGAAGAAGTTTTCGCCTGTTTCTTCAACGGCTTCGGGTTCCGCTTCAGCCAGGCATGCCAGGCCGGGCAGGAGCAGCAGAAGGACCAGGAGCAGGGAGAGCAGCCTCAGGGGTTTGCGGTTCATCGGGTTTCCTTTCCGTCCGGCGCGATGCGCGCGCGGATCAGCGGCTTGATTGGGGGAGCGGTATCTGAAAACTGCATCGCGTCCAGCAGCATCCTTTCCGCCCGCTTGAGCGGCGCGGTGCGGCTGTGGTGCAGCACGGCCATCGTTTCGCCTTCTTCGACCCGGTCCCCGATGCGCTTCAAAAGGATATACCCGGCGGAGGGGTCGATGACGTCGTCCTTGCGCATCCGGCCCGCGCCCAGGGCCTGCGCCGCCAGCCCGGCCAGCTCGGTGTCCATCCCGGACAGGTAACCGCCCCGGGGGGCAGGGACAGTGGTCTTCACCTCTGCCTGCGGCAGGCGGCCGGTGTCACGGCACACCCCGGCGTCCCCGCCCTGGGCGCGGATCATCTCCTCCAGCTTCTGAAGACCCCGGCCGCTTGCCAGCGCCTGATTCAGCAGGCTTTCCGCCTCCGCTTCGTCCTTTGCGATGCCGGACAGGAGCAGCATCTGCGCGCCCAGCGCCAGGGAGACCGTGAGCAGGGGGCCCCCGGCCTTCCCCGCCAGGGTATCGACGGCTTCCTCCACCTCCAGGGCATTGCCCACCTGGCTGCCCAGGGGTTCGTCCATGCCGGTGATCAGCGCGGCCATTCGTCTGCCGGCGCGCCGCCCGATGTCCGCCATCGCGCGCGCCAGCGTCAGGCAATCCTCCTCGGTCTTCATCAGGGCGCCGGAGCCCACCTTGACGTCCAGCACGATGCCCTGGGCCCCGCCGGCCAGTTTCTTGGACATGATGGAGGAGGCGATGAGCGGGATGGAGTCGACCGTGCCGGTCACGTCGCGCAGGGCGTAGAGCCGCTTGTCCGCCGGGGCCAGTTCCCCGCTCTGCCCCACCACGCAGCAGCCGACCTCCCGCGCGATGCGCAGGAATTCCACCTCCGGCAACTCTGTCTTGAACCCCGGGATGCTCTCCAGCTTGTCGATGGTGCCGCCGGTGTGCCCCAGGCCGCGCCCGGACATCTTGACCACCTTGCCGCCGCAGGCGGCCACCAGGGGGGCCAGGATGAGGGTGGTGGTGTCGCCCACGCCGCCGGTGGAATGCTTGTCCACCGGCACGCCGCCCACGTCGGGGCTGAGCATGTCCCCGGTCCGCGTCATCGCCAGGGTCAGGGAGGCGGTTTCCCGCGCGTCCATGCCGTTGATGCGGACGGCCATCAGCAGGGCCGCCAGCTGGTAGTCCGGCGTGTCCGGGTCGGCGGCGGCGCGGGCAAATTCCCCGATCTGCGCGTCCGTCAGCGCCCTGCCCAGCTTTTTGGCGTTGATGATGTCAATGAGCGCCATGGCCCCTCCGTTTCATGCGCTTGTTCAGGGCAGAGTATAGCACACAGGCCCTGGCGGCGCAAAGGAACCGCGGCCTTCCCCCCGCTCCGGGGCTTGATGATATAAGGGCCGGAGGGACGGTTTTCATGCGTCCGCCTTGCTCCTTTTTGAGTTCGGCCTCTCCCTTTGGACAGATGGGAGGAACCCCGGGGGATTCCATCCCCCGGACCCCGGAATCTTTTCTCAAATATCAGGACAGGCCAAGTTGCTGCATAAGCAGGTCCGGCAGGACGGCTGGTGCCCGCTTACCACCCCAGCGCGAGGCTGGCTTCCCCAAAGGTCATGCCGGGAAGCAGCCGGGCGTCGT
>CAZJCB010000068.1:3507-10638 GCA_964544245.1 uncultured Christensenella sp. | reverse complement strand
TGGGCAGCAGGTAGGTGAGGGTGGTGTCGGACTTCATGCCGGCGAACCAGGTCTCATTCCAGGCGGTGCCCATGTTGTACAGGCCGTCATCTTCGGATTGCTTGAGCAGGTCGAGGTAGTCATACAGGACTGGGTCGATGTTGAGCTTGCCGTCGACTACCCAGCCGGCGGCGCGGTTGTACTGGAAGGCGTTCCAGATATCGCCGAAGGAATTGAACATCTTCACAGCGCCTTCCGAGGCATCGTTGATTGCCACGGCGGTCTCCAAGAAAAGATCCCAATCGGCTACGAGCGCCTGGAATTCTTCGGGGGTGGTGACGCCCAGGTACTTCTCGGCCAGGGAAGCGCGGTAAAACATCGCGCCGGGGGTGGACTGCCAGGCAGAGGCCTTCTGCTGTCCGTTGCGGCTGTCGGTGCCGATCTGCACCATGGCGGGGATACTGTTGGCGAAGTCTGCCTCGGTAAAGCCGACATCAGCCAAAGGGGCGGTAATGTCGCTGTTGACATAGTACTTGACAAAAGCCGCTTCCAGGGCAAACACGTCGGGGGCTTCGTCGCCGGTGGGGGCAGTCGCGATGACGGTGTCCAGCTTGTTGCGGTATTCGCTGCCGTCAGTGGGATACAGCGTGTAAGTAATCTCCACTTCGGGATGCGCGGGGACGTAATACTTGTCAATCATGCCACGCAGCTCATCGGTAAAGGACCAAACGACCAGCTTGACCTTGGGCGTTTCGGCGACGGCGAGGGATGCAACAGAGAGCATCATCACCAGTGCCAGAATCAGGGCTACCAGTTTCTTCATGGGTATTCCTCCTTAAAATATCGCCAAATTCCGCCGCCGGGCATCCCCGGCGTTCGGAATCAGGTGTCAGACAGGTGCAGCGACCGTGCCGCCTTCAATTACGGTCACCGAGACGACTACTACAAGGCCGTCCTCATGCTCGCTCTTTTTCTCGATGCGCTCCAGCAAGAGCTCCGCTGCTTTCTCCCCTATCGTGATGGCGTCCTGGCGCACGGTCGTCAGCCGGGGCATGATGTGGTCCAGAAAGACCAGGCCGTCAAAACCGATGATGGAAATGTCTTCCGGAATCCGCAGGCCGGCTTCCTCAATCGCCATCTTCCCGCCCAGGGCCGCGTAGTCGTCCGGCATCAGGATACAGGTAGGCGGATCGGGGAGCCTCAGCAGCCTTTCCGCTGCCGCCTTGGTGCCCTGCACGTCACGGTAGCGGCTTGTCAGGAGATATTCCTGCCGGAAAGGCAGATGGTGCTGTTCAAGCGCTTTCCTGTATCCGTTGACGCGGCTTTCGGTGACACCGGCCGGCGCGCCGCAGATGTAAGCGATTTTCCGGTGGCCGCGGTTGAAAGCGTAATTGACGGCCTTGTGGATCCCCGCCATGTTGTCAGAATAAACGGATGGGTGTCCAGGAAAGGTATGGTCGATGCTGACGAGGGGTATGCCGCTGCCCGCCAGTTCCAGCAGCTCCGGCTCTGAAAAGTCGATGCACGCGACAAAAATCCCGTCGAGGTTGCTGTAGCGGCAGTGCTCCAGATAACTGATTTTTCGCGTGCCCACCGTCCGGTTCATCAGCATCAGATCATACCCCTTTGATTCCATGACGCCCCTGAAGCCTTCCAGCACAGTGACAAAGAACTGGTGCAGCAGGCCGTGGTTCTCGTCATCCTCCAGGAGAACGCCGATGTTGAAACTCCGGTTGGTTTTCAGCGCCTGCGCCGCGGCATTGGGCAGGTAACCCATATCCCTCGCGGTCTGGCGGACTTTTTCCGCCGTCCTGGCGCCGACGCCGGGCATGTGGTTCAACGCTTTGGATACCGACGCGATTGAAATGCCGCAGCATTCCGCAATGTGCTTCAGGGTGACCATACCGTTCTCCTTTCATTGGAATTATTAATCGTTTTCGTGTCCATTGTACAGCCGGATTTTGCACATGTCAAGCGGTTGATTTGGCTTTCCCAAAAAATGAGCGTTCCAGTCAAAATGCATGAGGTCCAGACCATAAACGGCTTGCCGGTCTCTTTATTGCGAAAGAGAAAGCAACCGGCGCTGCGGCTCAGGAAGCGTTTTCCCTCACGCTGTCAGGCGACGGTCGCTTCGACCCGGTATACCCTCCCGGTTTCCTCGCTCAAGGGAAGGAGATTGCCAGGCAGCGCTGTCCCGTCCAGGGTGAGGGAAACGCTTCCCTTTTCGTCGCCTGCAAGGTTTTGAATATGGATCTCATAGGTGTTGCCGCGGAACTTTCGTCTTATATTGACGTTCCGAATAAACCCGGGCAGGCAGGGGTCGATCCTCAGGCCGACATACTCGGGCCTGATCCCCAGGATGGCCTGGGAAACAGCATAAAAACTCCAGGCCGCGGTGCCGGTCAGCCAGGAATTCTTCGCCTGGCCATACCGGGGGGCAAAAGGCCCCGCAATCATCTGGCTGTAGACGTATGGCTCCGTCAGGTGCAGCGCCTGGTCCGCGATATATGCCGGGCTGGTGCGGCGATAGACTTCATATGCCCGTCCCCCGTGCCCCAGCGCCGTTTCAGCGATAGCAACCCAGGGATTGTTATGGCAAAAGATGCCCCCGTTCTCCTTGTAGCCGGGAGGGTAGGAGCTGATTTCGCCCAGTTCCACGTGATAGGTAGAATAAGGCGGCGTATGAAGGGGGATACCATGGTCGCTCATCAACCTTGCCCAGACGGCGTCCAGCGCTTTTTGCGCCAGGCCTTCCATGATACCTATCCCCGCCATGACGCAGAAGCCCTGGGGTTCTATGTAGATCTGCCCTTCTTCGCACTCATGGCTGCCAACCTTGCCGCCGTACGCGTCATATGCCCGAAGGAACCATTCCCCGTCCCATCCGCTCTCCAGCACCCGCCTGGTCATCCCTTCCTTGTTCGCTGAAGCCGCGGCAGCTTCGTCTGCTTGGCCGCACAGGGCCATCAGGGCAGCGTAATCATCACACACACCGACGAACATTCCCGCGATAAAGACAGATTCCGCAACCCCGGACTCATAATTGGCCGTGGTCTGGAAACTTTCGCCGGGCTGGTTGGAAAAGCAGTTCAGGTTCAGGCAGTCGTTCCAGTCGGCCCGGCCGATGAGCGGCAGCCCGTGGGGCCCAAGATGCTCCAGGGTGAAGTGGAAGGAACGGCGAAGATGCTCATAAAGCGGCTGCGCCAGGTTTTTGTCATTGTCAAAGGGAACGCGTTCATTCAGGATCGTGTTGTCCCCCGTCTCCTTGATATAGGCGGCTACCCCTGAAATCAGCCACAGGGGGTCGTCGTTGAAACCGGAGCCCACCTCAGTATTGCCGCGCTTGGTGAGGGGCTGGTACTGGTGGTAGGCGCTTCCATCCGGCAATTGCGTGGCCGCGATGTCGAGGATGCGCTGCCTGGCGCGCCCGGGGATGAGGTGAACAAAACCCAGCAGGTCCTGGGTGGAGTCGCGGAAGCCCATTCCGCGGCCGATCCCGCTTTCATAATAGCTCGCGGAGCGCGAGAGGTTGAAGGTCACCATGCACTGGTACTGGTTCCAGACATTGACCATCCGGTCCAGTTTTTCCTCTCCGGACGAAACGCTGAAATTGCCCAGGAGGCCGTCCCAATAGGACTTCAGTTCGCTAAGGGCGCTGTCAAACTGCGCATCATTGCCGAAAGCAGCCATGAGCGTTTTTGCGGGCGCTTTGTTGACGATACCGGGAGAGGTAAATTTCTCCTCACGAGGGTTCTCGCAGTAGCCCAGGATGAAGATACAGCTGGTATGCTCCCCAGGCGCCAGGCTGAAGCGGATCTGATGGCAGCCGACCGGCGCCCATCCGGAAGCGACGGAATTGTCCAGTCGGCCCTTCAGGACGTTCTTCGGCGCGTCAAAGCCGCTGTACACCCCCAGGAACGTGTCCCTGTCGGTATCAAACGCCACGGCGGGGCGGTTCACCGCGTAGACGGCGAAGTGGTCCCGCCGCTCCCTGTATTCTGTCGTATGGAAGATGGCGCCGCCCTCGACTTCCACCTCGCCGATTGAGAAGTTTCGCTGGAAATTGGTGGAGTCGTCCATCGCGTTCCAAAGGCAGAATTCAATGCTGCTGAACAGGTCAAAGGTCTTCTCCCTGTCCGTCCTGTTGACCATTTCCAGGCGGGTCACCAGGGCGCTGTGCCCCCGCGGTACCAGGCTGGTCTGCTTTACGCTCAGGCCGTCCTTCCCGCTTTCAATCGTGGTATAGCCCAGCCCGTGCCGGCAGGAGTAGGCGTCAAGCGGCGTCCTGGACGGCATCCAGCCGGGGTTCCAGACAGTATCCCCTTCCTTGACGTAAAAATACTGCCCGCCCATATCCCGCGGCGCATTGTTGTAGCGGTAACGGGTCAGGCGCAGGAGCCTCGCGTCCTTGTAGAAACTGTAACCTCCCGAGGTGTTGCTGATGAGGGTGAAAAAGTCCTCGCTGCCCAGATAATTGATCCAGGGTGACGGAGTATCCGGCCGATGGATGACAAACTCGCGCCGCGCATCATCAAAACCTCCATAAACCATGGTGTTGACCTCCTTGACGCCTGGTACGAAATCGTTTTCTAAACCGGGTATAAAAAAAGCAGTGACTCTAAGTGTCATGATAAATGGAAAACGGGCGGAACGCAAGACTCTTTTCTGCGCAATTTTGGGCTTCATCGTTTATCGGCCAGTTTCCCGGCGATTGACGCCTTCGGCCTTCTGGGCTATCCTGAAAGCGCGGCAAGGAGGGGTAGCATGAGCAGATTGGGAGACTTACTGCACCTGGAGCGCACACGGCGGAACATGACGGCGAAGGAAGTCGCCAAAATCGCGGGCGTGAGCGAAAAGTACCTGCTGGAAGTCGAAGCAGGCACCAAAATCATCCAGGACGACCAGGCGCGCAGGATCATGAAGAAGATGGGGACAGAGGCGACCACCGATTCCGCCTTCACGCTGGATGACATTGCCTCCACGGTGGACCTGCAGGCGGCGGTGAGCCCGGAGCGCATACAGAAAATCAAGCAGAACAATTCTGAAGAGCCGGCGAAAGCCGACGGCTCCATCTGGCTGGACGCGCTGCGCGGCGTACTGCAGCACGTTCCGGTCTACAATGCGGTCATGAAGGAAGTGGGCAGCCGGCTGCTGCCGGTCAGCCAGGGAAAAATCGAGGGGGCGCCGGCGGAAAAGGTTTTTTATTTTATGGCGCCTGACAACCGCATGCGCGGTTACAGGGTCTCCCAGGGTGATTTGGTGCTGGTCGTGCCCGCGCAGACGGCTGAGGACGGCAGGATGATGCTGTTTGAAACACCGCTGGGAAAACAGCTTTTCATGGTCAAGATACTCCCGCGTTACCAATTGTTGCTGCAAAGTTATGACAAGCAGAGCGAAAGCGAAATCGTCGGCATGGCTGACCTGCAGATCGTTGGCCGATGCGTCCGTCTGGAAGCGGAACTGTAACCGGGATGGCCGGGCGGTCCTTCCGTGCCGGCGCACTGAGACAGCGTCAAGTAGTTCAGCTCAGGGGGGGCGTTTTGAAAATTCTGGAATCCAGGGCATTGAAACAATATGGGATGATGCTGGCCGGCTGCCTAATCAGCGCGGCCAGCTACCCCCTGTTCCTGCAGCCAAACCACATCGCCCCGGGCGGCCTGACAGGGATCACAACGATCCTCAACTACTATTCCGGCCTCCCCATCGGCCTGGGCAGCCTGATCTTAAACATTCCCCTGCTCATCGCGGGCTGGCATATCATTGGGACGCGGTTCATCATCCGCACCCTGATCTCCACAGTACTGTTTTCCGCCTTGATCGACGTCCTGAAACTGCGGCCGCTGAGTATGGACCCGATGCTGGCGTCTGTCTTCGGCGGCGTTATGCTTGGATTTGGCCTGGCACTCATCATGCGCGGGAACGCGACGACCGGCGGAACCGATCTGCTGGCGCGCATCGTGCACCAGCACCAGCGGGGGATTTCCGTCGGTTCTTTCCTGTTTGTGTTTGACGTGCTTGTCATCATCGCCGTCTGGGTGTTCCTGAGCGCGCAGTACGCGCTGTACGCCATCATCTGCGTGTTTGTCAGCGCGAAGGTGCTCGACCAGGTGCTTATCGGCATCGGGACGGACAAGGCCTGTTATATCATCAGCAAGCAGCCGCAGAAAATCGCGCGCCGGCTGATGGATGAGATGGAGCGGGGCGTGACGCTGCTGAACGCCGCCGGGGCTTACTCAGGCCTGGAGTATAAAATGCTCCTGTGCGTGGTCGGCCGGTTTGAGACAGTCATGGCCAAGCAGATCGTGCAGGAAGAGGACGCGGCGGCGTTTATGTTCATCACTGACACGCATGAGACCCTTGGGGAAGGGTTTTCCAAACTGACCGGGGAGGATATGTAATGGCCTACCAATCACTCTACCGCACCTGGCGGCCCCGCCGCTTCAGCGAAATGGTCGGGCAGGAAGCGATTGTCCGTGCGCTGTCCAACCAGGCGGCGTCGGGGCGTGTCGCGCACGCCTACCTTTTCTGCGGCAGCCGTGGAACCGGAAAGACAAGCGCCGCGCGCATCATGGCGATGGCCATCAACTGCCTGGCTCCCACGGACGGCAGCCCCTGTCTTGAATGCGCGCACTGCAAGGCGCTCGCCGGCGAAACGACGCTGGACATATTTGAGATGGACGCCGCCAGCAACAGCCGGGTCGAGGAGATCCGCGAGATGCTCTCCAGGACGGATTATCCGCCGCAATTCGTCAGGTACAAAGTGTACATCATCGATGAAGTGCATATGCTGTCCAACGCGGCCTTCAACGCGCTGCTCAAGACGCTGGAAGAGCCGCCTGAGTACATGGTCTTTATCCTGGCCACGACGGAACCGCAGAAACTGCCGGCCACCATCCTCTCCCGCTGCCAGCGTTTTGACTTTGGCCGCATCGGAGAAAGAGAGATCGTATCGCGGCTGAAAAAGGCCCTGGGCGATGAGGTGACCGCTGAGGATGGCGCGCTGCACATGATCGCCGCCTCCGCTGAAGGCAGCATGCGGGACGCTTGGAGCCTGATGGACATGTGCCTGGGAACAGGAAGCCATCTGTCGGAAGAGAGCGTCCGCTGCGCGTTGGGCGCCGTCAGCGGGGACTTCCTGTTCGAGTACCTTGA
>CAZJCB010000068.1:0-3407 GCA_964544245.1 uncultured Christensenella sp. | reverse complement strand
CCTGACAGCGCAAAATCGGAGAAGACGCCCAAGGAAGCCTGGAACGGCATGCTCAGCAAATTATCCAGAAACAACCCCGGCCTGCACGCTTTGCTGAACCGAGGCAAGTATGGCGGATATCAGGACAATACCTTCCTGCTGGACTTTTCAAAGGAGGACGCGATCTATGCCTCTCTTCTGCATGATGAGGAGCGGTCGGCGCAGCTGATAAAACTTCTCAGTGAGGAAATGGGGCAGGGAGTCAGCTTTTCAACCGGCGGGCTTAAGCCGGCGCAGCGCGGTAAGGCTGACCCCCTGCAGGACGAGAACATCGAAGCCCTTGCAAGGGAGTTCGGGCGGGACAAGATCGTCGTCAGGAAGAATGGCGTTTGAGCCTGGGACGCGGCCTGAGCCGTCTCCTTTCGCGCTGCCCAAGCCATCCCGCCGGCGGCCGGCTGAATATGGCGATCACCAGAATTCTCTTCACACAAATGAAAAGATTCCGTCAATGTGCTATAATCTTTTCGCGGCTGTTTCTTAACAGTCCACATTGAAAGGGATAGGGCATGAGCGAGAACAGGTCAAGATATTCCAGCGCGCCGCTGCAGGACTTAAGAAGGCGTCCGCAAAGGCAGCCGCCGGCCAGGGCACCGGGCCAGCCAGCCGGAAAATCCTTATCCGGGCCCAGAAATTTCGTGTTGCTGCAAGTCATGCTGGTCGCTGTACTGCCGGTTGCCTTTCTCCTTTCGCTGCTGGTCAAGGATACCAGGCTTTATTGGGCCTTTGTCCTGATCAGCCTGCTTTGCCTTGGCGCCATGGCGATGATGAAAGCCTTTGTGCCCAACGCGCGGCGTGTGCTGGGCGTCATTCACGCTGCAATGATTGCGGTGGCCCTGTTCGCCATCCTGGTGACGGTGCCCCCCGTCAACGACGCCGCCATTCAGCAGACACAGGACCTGGCTTCCATTTTTTCAGAAAATACCAGCGCAAGCATGGTCGACATGAACCAGACGCAGGAAGAAAGTGAAGAGGACACAACAGCCGACCTCGGCTCCGCTTCGCTGGCACAGCAAAAACTGGATCAGTTCATGGCCGCCTGGAGCAACAAGGATTACGCCGCCATGGTCACCTATTCCGCACCAAACTGGGTCAACCAGTTCGAAAGCCAGCGCGAGGCCGAGACCGGCATCTTTCACCTCAGCGCGATACGGACCCCGCTGGGGTATCAGATTCTGGACGTATCCGGCAATGACAGCGACCAGACCCGCACCATCACCATGCAGGCTTCCATCAGCAAGAACGACGGCAGGGATCCCCTGACGTACAACTTCCAGATCCTCATGATCCGCGCGAACAACGAGTGGTACGTGGACCCCAACTCCATCTCTTCTTCCCAGGTCGTTCAGCCCGCCATGACCCCGGCGCCTGTTCAGGATGCCGCAATCCTCACTGCGCAGGGTGGCCTTTCCGCAGCCACGGAGCCGCCAACCGTTTCCGCCGTCAGGTCCGACACCGTCCTGTACTACAATCAGGACGGCGGCGAGTTTTACCACATCGACCCGAACTGCGATTCCATCGGGGAAAAGTATAAGCCACTGACGGCCATGTTCTATTACCGGGACGTATCCAACGAAACTTTCAAGAACCTGAAGACCTGCCCAGTCTGCGGTGCGCCGGCGCGATAAGGATGCGCTATCACATCGATACGATCCCAGTCTGGGACGCGTTGAAGCAGGGCAGCGAATGCCTGCTGTGCGCGCTGCGCCGCCAGACTGAACTCAAACTGCTTGAGCGCAGCCTCGGCGCCTCGGTGATGTCGCCGGATGTCCGTATCCACGTTAACCAAGCCGGTTTTTGCCGCCATCATCAGGCAATGCTGTACGATTTCCCGGACGGGAATCGCCTCGGCCACGCGCTGATGATGCTCTCCCATTTGCAGACGGTCCTGCCAAAAGTTGAAAAAGCCCTCTTCCGCGGCGACAAACCCGGCGGAAAGAATCCATCCGGCAGCCTCCGTTTCCTGCCAAGGAAGGCAGCGCAGTCTCCCAGGCCTCCGGAAAGCCTTGCTGGCCTGTCGAGCCGCTGTGTCATCTGCGACGAGTTGGATCGCCAGTCTGAACGCCAGGCGGCCAGCCTGCTGCATTTGTGGAAAACGGAAGCGGCTTTCCGCGAGGCTTTCAGCCAGTCAAAAGGCCTGTGCGTTCCGGATATGGCCAGAATGCTCTCCATGGCGCCTGAGATGCTGGGCGGAGAAACGCTGGCCAGTTTCACCTCGTCCCTCGCGACATTGTTGAAAAACAGCCTGAACGGCCTGGAGCAGGATCTTTCCTGGTATACACAGAAATTTGATTACCGCAATGCGGACAAGCCCTGGGGAAACTCAAAGGACGCGCTGGAAAGAACGGTGAACAAACTTCGCGGGTGGTGTCTGGGCGGTGAGCCAACGCAAGATGACAAGGCGTAACGTTTATAAAAGGTCAATTACTGTTTTCTTTTTGGCCGGCGTGATGCTTTGCCTCGCCGGAATTTCTTTTTCTCTGGCCGGGGAAATCACACCGCTGCTGGGTTATCAGCCGCCTGACAACGCCAACGACAAGTCTGCAGTGCTCTATTTCAAGTACATGGGGAGCGGCTGGCTGGGGCAGGAAGTCCGGGACGTCAGCATACCGCTTACAGACAGCATGGAAAAAGCACTCGTTCAGGCATTGCTAAACGGCCCCTCCATCCGCTCGCCTCATTTCAAGCCGCTCTTTCCCCCGGGGACACAGGTGCTTTCGGTGCTGGACGAGGGCGGCCGGCTGTTCGTCACTTTCAATGAGCATCTGCTGGATCCGCTGGCAGGGGAAGAAGCGGAAACGGAAGGCTCGGATAATGCTTCAAGCCTGCTGAGGAGGCGCCTGGCAATGGCTTCACTTGTGAATACACTGACAGAGAGCGGAGAATACAGCAGCGTCCAGGTCCTCGTGCTTGGCCAGCCTAATGCCGCAGGCAGCATGCGCCTGAGCACGCGGTATTATTTGGAAGACGGGAACAGCCTCCTTGACCCGCTGAACCGGCAGGAAGAATGGATCGTTACGCCGGAGCTGGCGGCGGGCTTGATACTGAGTACCTGGCAAAGCCAATTCTTTAGTCAGCTGAAACTGTTTGTGACGAGGGAAAATGCCCAATGGCGCGCTGACGAAGCGTCCATTGATATCGAGAAACTGCCCGGCCTGCTGTCCTATCATGTGTCCGGCGGCAGCGTCTCGCCGGACGGCAGTTATGCCGTCGTGACGGTGGATGCCCAGATGGCGGGCCAGGACGGGATGCAGCGGGACGTATCCGGGTATCCCCTGCGGCTGGTTCGCCTGGACGGTATCTGGAAAATGAGCGATACCTCGCTCCTTTTGTTAACCGGGGAAGTCAGATGATAAGACTCATCAAGTCAA
>CAZJCB010000067.1:0-10704 GCA_964544245.1 uncultured Christensenella sp. | reverse complement strand
ACGCCGGAAACAAAACACCGGAAAATGACATTTTCGTTTCATTTCACAAAATTATTCCCGACCATCGATCCTTCCAGTTTTCACAGGTTCCAACAATGAGCAAATAGAAACCTATGCGCACCGCCTTAAATATGCCGTCACACCCGGCCGGTATCGAAGCAAAATCGGCAGCAAAATTAAGCATCCGGCATAATTTGGCAAGTAAAGAACAAAAGACTGCTTATTAGTGCAAATTTTTCTTCTGAATAGTACAAGTTATTGCTGCGATCATGGAATAGAATATAAATCGTACTTTGACTGTCCTTTTTCACTTGGGTAGATGGTTTCATTCCAGGCAAGGCATCGAATCCACAAATTTATACTGATAGATTGTCCAAAGGAGAGCAGGGCTTGAGAAATCAAAATGACGGCAAAATGATGCTGCGAATGCAGGGCGTGTCAAAATGCTTCCCGGGAACGCTGGCAGTTGACTGTGTGGACTTTGACGTCGGCGCCGGGGAAGTGCACGCTCTGGTGGGGGAAAACGGCGCCGGAAAATCGACTCTGATGAAACTTCTGGCCGGTTCTTACAGTGATTATACCGGCAGCGTGTTTATTGACGGGAAAGAAGTGAAGCTCCATACGCCGGCGCAGTCCAAGGCGCACGGCGTCGGAATGATCTACCAGGAATTAAGCCTTGCGCGCCCCATCACCATCGCGGAAAACCTGCTGGTGGGCAGGCTGCCTGTGAAGGGATTATTCATCAACGACAAGGAAGTCCGGCGCCAGGCAAAGGAACTGCTGGCGCAGGTGGGATTGGACAACCTGGACCCAGGCCTTCCGGTTTCCGCCATCAGCCAATGCGAAGCTCAGCTGGTGGAAATCGCGAAGTCCCTTGGGGATAAACCCAAAATCATGGTCATGGACGAACCCACCAGCGCCCTGTCCAGCGAAGAAGTCCGGCGGCTGTTCAACATCATCCGCCAGTTGAAATCCCAGGGGATCGCTGTGGTATATATCTCGCATCACCTTCAGGAAGTATTCGAGATTTCTGACCGTGTGACCGTGATGCGGGACGGGAAAAAGCAGGGAACCTACCGTACGGAGCAGATGACAAAAACGGAAATCACCAATCTCATGGTCGGACGCTCAGTCGATGAGTTTTACGCCGGCCGCGTTTCTACAACGGGCGGAGAAATGTTCCGCGTGGAGCATCTGTCGCGCTGGGGATTCTTCCACGACGTCAGTTTTTCTGTCCGGTCCGGTGAAACGCTGGCCATTTGCGGCCTTGCGGGCTCGGGGCGCACGGAACTTGCGCGCGCAATCATCGGCGTTGATAAATATGATGAGGGGAAAGTTTTTTTACAGGGAAAGGAAGTCAGCTTCGCCAATATGTTCCAGGCCATCCAGTCAGGGGTTGTGTACCTGACAGAGCGGCGCAATTATGACGGTCTGGCCATCCGTCTCACCGCGGGCGAGAACATCATGAGCGCGCACATCCCATCCGTCGCGAAAGGGATTTTTTACAGGGCTTCAGACGGGAAGAATGAAATCCAAAGGCTGATTGAGGCCTTGAGCATTTACCCCACTGCCGCGGATCGTCAGGCCGTCAACTTTTCAGGCGGCAATCAGCAAAAAATCCTGATGGCCAAATGGCTGGCGACAAATCCCAAAGTGCTGATCCTTGACGAACCGACCCGCGGCGTCGATATCGGCGCGAAGGAAATCATCCACAAAGCGATTGACAGCCTGGCGAAACAGGGCAGTGCGATCGTTCTCATAACAAGCGATCTGCCGGAAATTGTCGGACTCTCAGACCGTGCGATGATCCTTCGAAACGGACACATCATCGGCGAAATCCCCAGGGAAGGCATTATTGAAACAGAACTGCTCATGGCAGCCAATGGGGAGGGGGAATATGTACATGCCTGATACCTCAAACTTCGACTCAAGCCCGGCATGTGCGACCAGCCGTATCCGCGAAACAAGCAAACTGATGCAGTTGATCAACCGCCTGGGCGTATATGTTGTGGTCGCGGCGCTGCTTGTCGTCGGGATGATTGTCGCCCCAACCAAATTCCTGTCCCTTGACAACATCCGCAATACGCTTCAATCAGTCTCACTTATGGGCATGGTTGCGGTCGGCATGAGCTTTGTGGTTTATTCCGCGAATTTCTGCGACTTGTCAGCCCCGATGACCATTGCGTTTTCGGGCATGGTCACCATCAGCTGCATCAAAATGGGGTTTTTGCCCGCGCTGCTGATCGGCGTCTTTGCGGGAACCCTTCTCGGGTCGGTCAACGGGTTTATGATCGGGAAATTGAAGGCACACCCCGTGATCTGGACGATGGCGTTCAATTTCGTCCTTTCAGGCATCGTGCGCTGGATCTATATGGGCAGCCAGATTTACCCGGATGTCGTCGCACCGGACTCCAAGGCGGTGGATATTTTCTACAACCTGTCCAGGGCAAGCATTCCTTTGGGCAGTTTCAACCTATCCTGGATGACCATCGTCATGCTCGTCATGATTCTATTGGGCCAAATTATCCTGAAACGCACCAAATTCGGAAACCAGCTCAAGGTCGTCGGCTCAAATTACGAGGCCGCCCGGCTGTCAGGCATCAATGTGACGCGCATCATCATCCTCGTTTTTATGATTGCGGCCTTTTGCTTCGCGCTGACCGGTGTGTTCTTCGCCTCCATCTCAAAAATGGGCGCCTACTATAACGGTGAAGGGTATGACTTCAAGGCCGTAACCGCGGTCCTTCTGGGCGGCATGACCCTCACGGGGGGGAAAGGCGACATGATCGGCACCTTCGGAGGCGCGTTGACAATGGGGATGCTAACGAACATCATGAACCTGATCGGCGTCTCAACGTTTGAACAATACATGGTCCTGGGTGTTGCCTTCCTGATCATTGTCTGGATCACCACGACTTCTGACAGAAAGCTGGGGAAATCCTGATGAATGTGATGAAGAAACTCAACATTCCCAGGCTGATCAACGAATACCGCGTATACCTGATCCTGATCATCCTGTGCCTGCTCGGCACACAGGCGAGGCGGTTTTTCACAGTGCTCAATATCAAGTCGATTTTAGACAGTACCATCCTGTTCTCCATGATCGGCTGCGGCTTCACGCTGTGCATGATCTGCGGCCACATGGACCTTTCCGTCGGCCTCCTTGCCAATCTTGGCGCGATCCTTGCCGTTGGCCTGCATACCTTGCAGGGGCTTCCCTGGGCGCTTTCGCTGCCCATCGCCCTTGCGGCCGGCTGCCTGGCGGGTGTGATCAACGGACTTCTGGTCTCCAAAGGGAAAATCCACTCCTTTATTGTGACGCTTGGCATGCAGTTTGTATTGAAGGGCATCGTCTACCTGTACTGCGGCGCCGGCGAAATCGGCGTTAAGGGTGATTATGCGCTCAGCGACTGGCTCAACGCGCAAATCGGTGTCCTCCCGTTTACTCCCAAGTTCCTGATTTCATTGTCGGTCGGAATCCTGCTCGCCCTGATTCTCTGGAAAACCAGGTTCGGCAGGAACGTGTATATCACGGGCGGCAACCGTGAAACAGCCTGGCTTGGCGGCGTCAATACAACCGCGACCACCGTCGGTGCGTTCGCCATCTCAGGAATCGTTTCAGCCCTTGGCGGCATCCTGTTCGCCATCGCCCAGAGTTCAGCAGCCCCAAACCTCGGAGAGAAGGGGATCAGCCCGCTGATGGTTGCCCTGGCGGCAACTGTCATCGGCGGCACCTCTACTTACGGCGGCAAAGGCAGCGTCTGGAAAACCTTTGTCGCAGTCGTCGCGCTCATGGCGATGAACAGCGCGCTGAACATCATCTTCCGCAAGATTGAGATTCAGATCCTGGCCAACGGCCTCATCCTGGCGGCAGTTGTGCTGTACGAAACAGTCGTTGCCTATTTCACGGCGAAGAAGGCGGGAATCCGCTCCCAGCTTGTGCTTGAGTACAAGCAAATGCATGGTTGAATACTCCCTGAAAGGGATAATATAGAAGGAGGTTCCCCATGAAAAAACTGTTTGCCCTGTTCCTGGCGCTCTCCATGCTCTTCTCTTTTGCAGCCTCAGCAGCATTGCCGGATTCCAGCGGTGTACTGTCCACGGACGGACAGATGCTGATGCCAGAACTGACGGTCAAAGAGATCCCTGAGCGCCCCGCTGACCCTGGCGCGCTGCCTGAAGACGACGCGGGCCGTTACTTTGACATGGAGTATGCCGGCTGGGACGCCGCGGAAAAGGTCAATATCCCCGTGTCTGACGGCACCGGCCCCAAAGACAAGTATGTCATTGTCATCGTCCATGGCGCCCATGGCTGGACCACCGCCTATGAAAAGGGCGTCCAGAAAGCCGCTGACTTTTTCGGCATCAAGGTGGAGATCATGGATCCGAACTGGGACCTTGCTACCCAGAACCAGATGATCGACACAGCCATCAACCTCAGGCCCGATGCGATCGGCCTGATTCCCCTGAACGCCGAGTCCGCTGTACAGCAATTCAAAAAGATCAATGAAGCGGGCATCCCCGTATTTGGCACCAACACCCTCACCACGTCCGATGCGATGAAATACATGGTCTGCTGGACCGGTCCGGATGACTGGGGACAGATGAGAAAGCTGTCAGCCGTATTGGCCGAGGCCATGAACAACGAGGGCGGCATCTGCTACATTACGCACAATGCCGGCACTTCCCCCTACTATGCCCGTACTTACGGACCCATCACTGAGTTCGCCAAGACCGCCCCTGGTATCAAGACGCTTGACATCCAAACCCCGGGATTTGACGCGGTTGCCTGCAAGCAGGTTGTCGCAGACTGGATCACCCGTTTCGGGACAGACCTGAAGGCTATTTTCCTGGCGGATGACTCCGCCCAGTCGATCGGCGCCATTGACGCGCTCAACGAGGCTGGCCGCAATGACATCCTGCTTGTCGCGGCAGGCAACTCCAAGACAGGCCAGGACTACGTCAAGTCCGGCAACCTGCTCGCCATAACCTACCAGACAGCGGAAGGCGACGGCGCAGCCTGCATCTACGCCATGGCGAAGTATTTCGACGGCCAGGTGGTTCCCGCCATCGGATATCTGGCCCAGGAGATCATCACGATTAAAAACGTTGAAGGTTTTTACCCGGTACAGTGGTAAGCTGACGCTCAGGGCCGTCCTTTCAAGGACGGCCCTGAGACAAATGAACAAACGAAAATAATGCAGAGGGAATGGCTTTATGGAAAGAGTCACGCGGATGGGACAGTTGATCGGGCTCAGGCCCGACAAGGCGGAGTACTATAAAAAACTCCATGCCGATGCATGGCCCGAGGTGCTGGACATGATCCGGCAATGCAACATCAGGAATTACTCGATCTACCTGAAGGATGGGTTGCTGTTCAGTTACTTTGAGTACGTTGGCGAAGACTATGAAGCCGACATGGCCAAAATGGCCGCCGACCCGACCACCCAGAAATGGTGGGCGGAATGCATGCCCTGCCAGGAACCCCTCTCCACACGCGCTGAAAACGAATGGTGGAGCACAATGCAGGAAGTATTCCATCTGGACTGAGGAGTTACACAGGGGTGTGCATTTTTTATAGCAGAGGCAATCATTGTGAAGCAAGTCGCCATGCTGCAGAAATCGCATTCAGGATGAATTTTGGAGGTGGAGTCACCCATGCAAACGGAAAAACACATGAATGAAAAACTTTCCGCAAAGCTTGACCGAATGCAAAAGGTCATCCTGGGCAACGGAGTACCGGACCGGGTGCCGGTCAGCGACTTTTTCTGGACAGGCCACCTGCTTCGTGAAAAAGCGCTGCACGGCAGTTCGTTTGACGCGTATCGCCACTATGACCTGGATTACATTGTCATCAACCCCAATATGGACCCGAAAATTCAGCCGTTTGAAGTTTTACGTGACGACGGCATCAATGTTGAGCTGAAAACAGGCTTTGGGGCAACCATCAAGCGCACCGGGACCGCTCCGATGCCCTGTTTTGAGAAATTCCTGGTTGAAAAACCGGAAGACATGAGCGCTTTCGCCTTTGACGACCCGCTGGATCCCCGCCGCTATACCATGGCTGGCGACGACCAGATCAACGGTGTGGGCGATGCCATCAACAGGAATATTCCCGCATGGATAGACAGGGTCAGAGCCTATGAGGACGACTTTGTATTGTTCGGCTCCGTTTGTGAAGGGTATGAGTACATCTGGCGCTGTGTCGGCACTGAAAACGCCCTGCTGTTCCCCTATGACGAGCCTGAGATGTTCGCGGATTTTCTCAACCGCATCGCGCAGTTTCTTTATGGCATCGTGAAGGGGCAGATACAGAACGCCGGCGGCCGCCTGCATGGCATGTACATATGGGGAGACGTCGCTTACAGGAACGGGATGATGTTCAACCCTGATTTTTGGCGGAAGTACTACAAACCCATCGTACAGCACATCATCCAAATTTGCCATGACGCCGGGCTGATGGTGATTTACCATGGCTGCGGCAACGCCTCCTGCCTGTATGAGGACTTCATTGAGATGGGGCTTGACGGATACAACCCGCTGGAATGCAAATCGGGTTTGAAAGTGCCTGAATTGAGAAAACAGTTCGGCGACCGGCTTGCGTTCGTCGGCAACATCGATGTTCGCGAGCTTGAGTCCGGAAACCTTGACAGGATCAAAAGGGAAGTCCTGTATAAACTGACAGGCGCCGTCAACGGACGGTTCATACCGCAGTCTGACCATTCCGTCTCCTCGGATGTTTCCCCCCAGAGTTATGCTTATATGGTGATAACCGCGCGGGAGTACGGGACGTATCCGCTGGATATGGAGCGAATCCAGCAAGAACTCGCTGAACTCGACAGCAGACTGTCCGGAGGATAAAAGTGACATCACGCGAACGCGTCCTCAAGGCCATGGCGCATCAGGAGCCTGACCGGGTGCCGATGTGGTGCGGAATGTCTCCGGAGTTCATGGGGAAAGCCAAAAAGGGCCTCCATGCATCAAGCGAGGATGATGTGCTCTCCCGGTTCCACGATGACTTCCGCAGGGTCCACCCCCGCTTCGCCGGGCCGGACGCCCTGAACCCCGCCCTGCTGGAAAAGCTGGGCCGCAGCCGGTCCGTGTTTGACATTGAGCGGAAAGGCTATGGTTACGGGCAGCCCATGACGCATCCTTTGAAAGACGCCAGCCTGGAAGAAATTGAAGCCTACCCTTGGCCCAGCCCTGACTGGATGGACGTATCCCTTGTCAGGAGCGACGCCCTGAAGTGGAACAGGGAGTACGCAATCCTTGGCGGCGAGTGGAGTCCGGTGTTTCACGATGTGATTGACCTGCTGGGCATGGAAAACATGATGATCCTGATGTATGAGGAACCAGAAAAAGTCCATGCCGTGATCAGGCACACGGCCGAGTACTATTATGCCGCAAGCAAGCGGCAGTTCGAGGCCGCCGCGGACGCGCTTGATATTTTCTTTATGGGCAACGATATCGGCAGCCAGACTGGTCCGCTCATCGGCGAGCACCTGTTCCTGGAATTCTTTGCGCAGGTGTTCAAGCGCTTCGCGGATCTCGGGCATGCCTATAATCTCAAAGTCATGATGCATATTTGCGGCGCCTATGCGCAGCTGATGCCGGCGCTGATCTCCTGCGGCATTGACGCTGTCCAGGCACTCCAGCCCATCACAGAAGAGATGAAACCTGCCGCACTAAAAAAACGATTCGGGGCAGACCTGTGCTTTAACGGTTGTATTGATTCGGTCGATGTGCTGATCAAGGGGACCCCGCAACTGGTCAGGGACGTCACCAGGCAGACACTGAATGTGATGATGCCTGGCGGAGGCTATATCCTTTCGCCCAGCCACGATTACCTGCTGGAAGAAACACCGCTGGAGAATGTGCTCACGATGTATGACACCTGCCTTGAATACGGTGTTTACAAGTGATCTCAAACCATTGACAGCATTTAATCGGAGAACCTTGCATGCATGTAGTGTTGATGACTGAAGACCGCTGAATTCATGGAGGTACTATGTTGAGAGACCATCAGGTTCTGCAGGCCCTCGCCAAGAAATTGGCGGAGATCGCGGCGCTTCCGGTCCAGAACGAAAAGAAAGCGCTTTGGACGTCGAACAATGACCTGAAACCGACCCGTCCGCTGGTCTATATCGACCAGCTCCCCTGGCATGAAATCGCCCGGTCCCCAGAGATGCGGCTGGAATGTGAAGACCCCTTTCTTCGCAGGATAGAGCAGAGGCTGAGGGAAACGCTGTACCGGTGGCATCATTTCCCCTGCGATATGGTGGTGGAGAACCGGATTGACATCCCCCACGCCTGTGAGGGGCTGCTCTATGGCGTGCACATCAAGGAGAAGGGCCTGTGGACGGACGAGCGGAATGACATCTATTCCCACGAATACCAGGAGCAGCTCAACAGTGAGGAAGACCTGAAAAAGCTGCGATTTGACACTGTCACGCTTGACCGTGATCTGGACAGGGAACATCTCCAGATATGCGAGCAAATATTTGACGGGATCCTCCCCGTAAGGTTTGAAGGAGTGCAGATCCACACAGGGGTTTGGGACCGCATCGCGCAGCTGCGCAAACCGGAGAACATGCTGATGGACCTGATCGACAGGCCGGAGTTCACAGAAGAGATTGTCATCAGGATGAGGGACATCACCATGGACACCGTCCGGCAATGCGAGCAGCTTGGCCTGCTGGACGAACGCATCCAATATGTGCACTGCACAGGCGCATATACGAACGATCTGCCAAAAGTTGAAAACGGCATTGTCACATCAAGGAACGTCTGGGCGTTTGGCATGTCGCAGATTTTCAGTTCCGTGTCAAAAGGGATGCATGAAGCCTTCGACATCGATTTAATGATGCCGCTGTATGAGATGTTCGGCCTGATGTATTATGGCTGCTGCGAGCCCCTGCACGACAAGATCGATATCGTCCGGAGAATCAGAAATGTCCGGAAAATCTCGATGTCGCCCTGGGCGGATGTGGACAAGGGCGCGGAGGGACTCTCGGGAGATTACGTTTTCTCCCTGAAACCGAGGCCTTCGCTGATTGGAAATGGCAGATTTGAGGCAGAACTGATCAGGGAACAGCTCGAGGCGGCAAAGGACGCCTGCAGTCGTTACGATACGCCCTGCGAATTCATCCTCAAGGATGTCAGCACGGTGCAGGGTAAAGTCGAATTCCTGGACAGGTGGAATGACCTCGCGATGGAAATCGCGCAGTCCTGAAACGGACAAACCGCGTGGAATTCCAACAATAATCGAACCGGGTTTTCCATGGTACAATGGAGTTAAACAAAAACTGGAGGGTAACATGAACGAACTGCTGAACGAAATCTCCGCAAACCTGCAGAACGGCAAGGCCAAGGTGGTCAAGGAACTGGTACAAAAGGCGCTGGACGAGGGGCTGCCGGTCAAGCAGATCCTGGAGGAAGGCCTGCTCTCCGGTATGACCGTCATCGGCGTCAAGTTCAAGAACAACGAGGTCTTCGTGCCGGAGGTCCTGGTCGCGGCCCGGGCGATGAATCACGGCATGGAAGTGCTCAAGCCGCACCTGGCCTCCTCCAACATCAAAGCCAAGGGCCGCGTCTGCGTCGGAACGGTGCAGGGCGACCTGCACGATATCGGCAAAAACCTCGTCCGGATGATGATGGAGGGCCAGGGGCTGGAAGTGATTGACCTGGGCACGGACGTCTCGCCCGAAGCCTTTGTCAAGGCCGCCGTCGAGCAGGACTGCAAGGTCATCGGCTGCTCCGCCCTGCTGACCACCACCATGGGCGTGATGCGCGACGTGGTGAAAGAGGCGGAGAAGGCCGGCATCCGGGACAAGGTCAAGATCATGGTCGGCGGCGCGCCGGTCACCGAAGCCTTTTGCCGGGAAATCGGCGCGGACGCCTATACCCCCGACGCCGCCAGCGCCGCCGAGACCGCGGCCGCGTTCTTCAACTGACAGGGATTGGGAAGGTGGACTGATGGGGGACTTCGTCCCCCATCCCCCCCGACAAGGGGTTTCACCCCTTGACCCGGAATCTTTAGGAGGTTTTTTTGGTGTTCAGTTTCCTGACATGGCATAATCATTC
Source organism: uncultured Christensenella sp. (assembly GCA_964544245.1). GTDB lineage: Bacteria > Bacillota > Clostridia > Christensenellales > Aristaeellaceae > UBA6115. The sequence goes on along the minus strand of CAZJCB010000067.1, from coordinate 621 downwards.
TGAATAGGTATTGATAATGAGCGACAAACAAACGCTTCTGGACGTTCTGTCCCACAGGGAGACGGGCGCCCTGCCCTGGGTGCCCTTCGCGGGCGTGCACGCCGGGAAACTGACCGGGAAGGACGCCAAAACGGTCCTGACGGATGAGGACGCCCTGTTTGATGCCCTGATGGCAGTCAACCGGCTTTACAGGCCCCACGGCCAGCCGGTGATGTTCGACCTGCAGATCGAGGCGGAGATCCTGGGCTGTGAACTCCTTTGGCAGAAGGACAGCCCGCCCTCAGTCCGGACCCATCCCCTGGCGGACACCATGGCGGTGCCCTGCCGCTGCACCCTGCCCAAGGCGGGCGACGGGCGGATCCCGCTGGTCACCAGCGTCATTCGCCGCATGAAGGAAGCCGCCGGGAGGGACACCGCCCTGTTCGCCCTGGTATGCGGGCCTTTTACCCTGGCGGCGCATCTGCGGGGCAACGAGCTGTTCATGGACATGTACGACGACGAAGCATACGTGAAAGACCTGCTTGCCTTCTGTGCGGACTGCGCCATGACGCTGGCGAACCTCTACATGGAGGCCGGCGCGGACGTCATCGCCGCGGTGGACCCCCTGGTCAGCCAGATTTC
>CAZJCB010000066.1:0-10715 GCA_964544245.1 uncultured Christensenella sp. | reverse complement strand
CCGACTTCATAAAAGCGGGCGTCCAGCCTGCGCGATGCCGTTACCCTTGGATCCAGGCTGCGCAGCGCGCCGGCGGCGGCGTTGCGTGCGTTTTTCAACGGTTCCTCCGCCGTCCTGTTGTACTGCGAAAGCACAGACAGACGCATAAAGCACTCCCCATGGATCTCCATCAGGCCCTGATAGGGGATGGAAAGGGGAATGCCGCGGATGGTCCGCGCCTGGGCCAGCACCTGTTCGCCGACAGTGCCGTTGCCCCTTGTGACAGCCTGCACCAGCAAGCCGTTCTGGTAAGTCAGGTTGATGGTCAGCCCGTCGTACTTGTACTCCAGCGCGAAAACCAGGGGGGGCAAACCCTGGTGCTTCGCGTGCAGGCTGCGCATTCGGGAGAACCAGGCGGCGAGTTCCTCCGGGCTTTGCACCTTGTCCAGGCTCCACAACCGGTTGAGGTGCCTGTGCTGCTGAAAAGCGGGCAGGGGTTCCCCCCCAACCCGCCGCGTCGGTGAATCCGGCAAGCATACCCCGGTCTGTTCTTCCAGCTTTCGCAGTTCGTCGTACAACGCGTCCCACTGGGCGTCGGACATAACGGGTTGGTCCAGGACATAGTACTGGTGGCTGGCCAGGTTGATCTGGTCGGCCAGTTCGCGCATACGCGCCATGTCGTCCCCCACGGCCTAATCCACCTTGACAATCGGCGCGATCGCCACGGAGAACTCCTTATTGCCGTACGCGGTGAAATGGATGGTGACCCGCGCTTCAGCGCCGGAGCCCGTCGCGCAGACCACCTGGCCGGAGCCGAATTTTTTGTGCAGCACGCGGTCGCCTTCCCTGAAAATCTGAGCAGGTTCTCCAAGGGGGGCTGCGGCGGAGGGAACGAATCCTTTGCTGACGCCGGGTATACTGCCCGGGTCCTGGCCCATGCCCGGGGTCCCAAAACTGGTTTTGGGCAACCGCTGTGAGGGGCGGGTGCGTTCCTTGGGCGGCTTGTACTCGCCAAAGTGCTCCTGCATGGTTTTCCCCCATTCATCAGAGATCAGTTCCTTGGGGATCTCCGCCAGGAAGGGGCTGGGCTGGTTATAAGACGCCTGGTTGAAAATCGCCCGGTGGCGCGTTCTGGTGAGGTAGAGGAAATCCCTGGCGCGGGTCACGCCGACATAGCACAGCCTGCGCTCCTCCTCCAGCCGGTTTTCCTCCAGTTTGGAGCGGGCGCTGGGCAGCAGCCCGTCCTCCATTCCCGCGATGAATACAGCGCGGTATTCAAGGCCCTTTGCCGAATGAAGGGTCATCAGGGTGACGAACTGCGGCGCGTTCTCCTGCATGTCAAGGTCGGTGACCAGGGCGACGTTCTCCAGGAAGGACTCAAGGGAGGGGTCCTCGCTCTGCAGTTCAAATTCGTTGACAGCGCCCAGGAATTCCAGCAGGTTGTCCCGCTTGGCCAGCATCTCTTCATCGTTGCTGTTCTCATACTCCCTGATCAGCCCTGCCTCGTCCAGCAAAAGCCTGACAAACTCACCCAATGGCAGCTCTTTCCGCTTCTGGGCCAGCATGTCCATCATCTCCACGAAGCTTTCCACGCATTTCCGGGGGCGGGAGCCCAGCTTGTCCGGCAGGGCGTGAAGCGTCTGGAACATGGGGGTTCCAAGGGATTCGGCCTGTTCTTCCAGTACCTCGACCGTGGCGTCGCCGATGGCGCGCTTGGGCACGTTGATGATGCGCTTGAGCGCCACGTCGTCATCCGGGTTGACCAACACGCGCAGGTAGGCCAGCGCGTCCTTGATTTCCCTGCGGTCGTAGAAGCGCGTGCCCCCATAGACGCGGTAGGGGATGCCGGCGCGCATGAACATCTCTTCCAGCACACGGCTTTGCGCGTGCATGCGGTACAGCACGGCGATCTCGCCCAGGGTGACTTTCCTGGCGCGCAGGCGGCGGACATGCTCGCAGATCCAGGCCGCCTCCTCCCGCTCGTCCCCGGCGGCGCAGAAACGGATCTTCTCGCCCTTTTTGCCGTCTGTCCACAGGGTCTTCTCCATCCGCTGGCCATTGTGTTTGATGATGCTGTTGGCCGCATCCAGGATGATCTGCGTGGAGCGGTAGTTCTGCTCCAGCTTGATGACTGTGGCTTCCGGGAAATCCTTCTTGAACTCAAGGATGTTGCGGATGTCGGCGCCGCGCCAGCCGTAGATGGACTGGTCGTCATCCCCGACGACGCAGAGGTTGCGGCTGTGCTCTGTCAGGAGTTTGACCAGGGTGTACTGGGCCAGGTTGGTGTCCTGGTATTCGTCTACGTGGACATACTGGAAGCGCCGGCGGTAATGGTCCAAAACCGGCGGGTGGTCCAGCAGCAGCTGGAGCGCCTTGTTGAGCAGATCGTCAAAATCAAGGGCATTGGCCTGCCTCAGCTTCTCTTCATAGGATGCGAAGAGGTCATGGATGGTCTGCGCCTGGCGGTCCTTTCGCGACTGGGAAAACCAGTCGTCCGCATCCATCAGTTTGGTCTTGGCGTCGCCGATGATGTGCTTCATCTCCCTCAGGCTGAGCTGTTTCTCATCAATCTCATAGCGCTTGAACAGGTCCTTGAGCACACGCTGCTGGTCGTCGTCGTCATAGATGGCAAAAGAACGCTGATACCCCAGCTTTTCAATGTCACGGCGCAAAATACGGACGCAGACGGAGTGGAAGGTGCCGATCCAGGCGTCTCCCGCCTTGCCCCCCGTCAGTTCTTCAACACGCCAGAGCATCTCCCTGGCTGCTTTGTTGGTGAAGGTAAGCGCAAGGATCTGCCGGGGTTCGACCCCCCCGTTCATCAGATGGGCGATGCGGTAGGTCAGCGCGCGGGTTTTGCCGCTGCCGGCGCCTGCCACAATCAGCAGCGGCCCTTCACGGTGAAGGACTGCTTCCTGTTGTCTGTCGTTCAAGTCGTTCAGGTTCATGCTTCCCCCAAGGCGGCCGTATTGACATCCATCACAAGACCGTACAGGCCAACGTGCTGATCCGGCTGGCGGCCGCAGTCCGCAAGATTTGACATCATGCTGACTATACCACAAAACCCGCCCATTGTACAGGAAAGGGGGCGGGACGGGAGGGGTTTGATGAGGCCGTTTCAGGCAGGAGGGGCGTTGTCGTCCTTGAGGTTGACCGGCAGGTCGGTGTGGGCGAAGGGGTCTTCCTTCCCATAGGCGGACAGGTCCACCTGGCCGCCTCGCTGTCTTCCCCGCATCATTTTTACGGGAAGGCTGGAGCGCACCAGCGGGGCCGTCCCGGACAGGTCGACCAGCGCGCTCTCCCGGACCTGGGTAAGGGCAAAGATCACCGTGCGCCGTGAAAAGCCACGCCGGGCATATTCATTGGCGATTTCCGCCCGAGAACCAAAATGCATCGGGAAAAAGACACGCGGCCTGAGCGACATGATCAGGTGGTTGGCCCCGGCGTCATAAAGACCGCCCAGGTTGGGATCCAGCGGGAACATGCAGATGTGGATCCTGTCCCTGGGGATTTGTTTGACTTTTTCATAAAACAGGGCCTCGGCCTTGCCTATCTCCCGCAGCGTGTTCTCTTCCCGCCAGTGCCAGAGGTTCAGGTCCCCCGCGTGAAAGACATTGACGCCCTCGGCTGAAACCAGATAGGACAGCCCGGTGTCCGTGGAGCCGTATACGTTGATCTCACTGTGCCCGACGGTAAAATGGTCGCCCTCGCGGCAAACGCGGACATTGGCCGCGCGCGGCGCCGACCTGGCCGCGTCCTGCGGCAGGATATAGGTGATGGGGAAGGAGCGTTTCCATTCATAAATCGCCGTGTCATGATGCTCGGCGGAAGCGTTGGGAACAAAGACGAGGATATTGTTGAAGCCCTGGAAGTCCTTGTCATTCAGGCGCTGGTTTTCCGCTACCTGGGACAGGCCTGTCTGGCGGTAACTGAAGACCATCAGCGTTTTATTCAGCGTGACCGTGAACGCCGATTGATAGAAATAGGTGACCAGGGCCTGCTCCGTCATCCCTGCCCTCTCCTTTCCCAAAGGGATCCCGCTCATGCGAACGCTTCTTCCAGCACCCTGCCCTGGGCGCCGGGAAGGGCAAGACCTACGGAACGCGCCAGCGTAGGCGCGATATCAACCAGTTCGCAGCAAGGCAGCCGCTCCCCCTTTTTGAACATCGGGCCGGACAGCCACAACAGGCACTGGGCGCCGGGGTGGCGAAGCCCGAAACCGTGCGTTGCGCCTACCTTCTCCTCATTCTCATCATCCACGACGGCGATTCCCTCCATGGGTTCCACGGCCAGCAGGAGGTCCTCAGGCGCGTGCATCGCGCGCAGATCTTCCCGGGTATAGACATGCTGAAGTCGCAGTTCCGCCATGCCGTCCCGGAGGGCTTTCAGAACAGGCAGGTAATCTCCCCGGCTGATGCGGATATAAGCCCCCAGTCCCAGCGTCTGAGCCCGGGCGGGGATCCCGTTGGCCTTCAGCCAAGCGTCCAGCGGGAGGGTCCCCGTGATGTCAGCCTGCCCGTGGTCGCTTACCACAGCCAGCACTGTATCCTTCAGCGCCTCCCGCGCCCTGAGCATCGCGATGATCCTTCCAACGCGTCCATCCAGGCGTCTGAGGGCCTCCTTCGCCTCGTCGCTGAATACGCCGAAACGGTGGCGCATCGCGTCGCAGTCCACCAGGTGCAGCGCCAGCAGGTCGGGCATATGGCGCAGGCGCCTGCGCCGGGACGGCTGCACATCGTGAGCCGGCCCCAGCCGCTCCCCTGGCGCATATTGGCGCCTGATCAGCATTTCGGTCATCAGCGTGGCATAATCGTCCAGGTCGGGCTGTCTGGTGCTCCTGCGCTGCTTGCCATACATCAGTTCGTTCGCCAACAGCCACCAGGTGCTGCCGTAACGAAGCACCTTAAGCGCCTGGTTCTCACCAGGCAGCGCGAGGATTTCGGGAAAATTCCAGCGGATGTGCCTGCTGTGTCCGGTCACAGGCCAGAGGATGGCGGCGCATTCGCGCCCCGCCCGGGATGCCTGGGAGAACAGGGTGTCTGAGCGGATCTCCTTTTCATCCCAGTACCAGGGACGGCAGCCGGGTTTCTTGCCCGGGTTGAACGGCTCGTTGTGCCCGATGCCGTGCTTTTCCGGATAGCAGCCGGTCACAAGGCTGGTGTGGACAGGATAGGTGAGGGTGGGGTAGACGGTCTTGACGCGGTCACAGAAAAGGCCTTCCCGAGCAAGGCTGCCAAGGTTTGGAAGCGCGAGCAGGAAGTCCGTATCTGACGCGAACACCGCGTCCAGGCTGATGATGACGAGGCGCATCTATTTTCGCCAGCCAAAAAACTTGCTCACGCCCCAGGTGCCGAATATCCAGCTTAGGGGGCCGCAGCCTTTCCTGCCGGTCTTCTTTTTGCCGAAAATCTTATAGAGGATAAAACCGATCAAGGCAATCTGGAAGAGGCTCATGCCTTTCCCCTGCCCCTCTTCGGCCTGTTTTGACTCCTGGGTATATCGGTCCGCGTTTTTAATGCTGTTCTCGGCGTCGGCCAGGATGCCCTCCAGCCAGGAAACGGGCGAACTGGGCGCGTTTGTCGCCCGCGGCAGGCTCACGGCCTGACCGGCGTAATCAAGCAGCAGGGAGTTCTGAGGAAGCCTTACGCCTGCCGCGCTTTGGAGATGCTCACCCAGCGCCAGGATAAAGGACGCGAGCGCCCGGTCATAGGCGCGCTGGACTATAAATGGCTGCCTGAAGCTGTTGAGCAGCAGGTTCTCCGTCTTTTCCTGCCCCAGCAGTTCTTTCGCCCTGCTGCCCAGGGCGGCGGCGTAACTTTCCTCGCCGATGACCATCACCAGCAGGACCAAATTCTCATTGTCCGGCATCTCGCCGAGCGCTTTATCCGCATAGTCCTGGACATCAGCGCCGCCCAAGAAATGCTTGGTCATCACCCTCAGGCCGATGCCCAGGCTGTCTTCCGCCAGTTGTGCGTATTGGGTGATCTCATCGGCAAGGCCGACATTGATGACGGCCGCCTGGTCGCTCACGGCAGGCGACTGCGCCAAAACAGGCGCTATGGAGAACAGCAGGAGCAGCGAAGCGAGCAGAAAGGTTACTGTACGTCTTTTCATATGCCACTGCCCCCTGCTGAAAACAGTTCCGCCTCCCGAACGCCCAGCAGTTTCGCCAGACGGCCGTTCAGCTGCCCATTGAGGCGGCTGTTGAACTCCTGGGCGGCCTTGTTGTACTGGCCGGCGTCCGCCCAGCGCGCGCTTTGCTCCAGGCCCCTGGGAAGAAGCCCTGTCACATAGCTCAGGTCGCGCGCGTCCCCCTGAACAGTGGGGGACGCTTCCAACTCTTTCAGCAAGGCGTCCGCGTCCGCCGTGAAACGCTCGTTGATGGCCGCTTTCTTGAGCAGTGCGGACCCGCCGGACAGCTCGGCGATGTCCTTTTCGACCGCCTTGATCAGGGGATGGTCCTTCTGAAGGTGCCTTCGCGCGACGGTCAGCAGGTTTTGCCCCATCTCGACCCTGGTATCCAGGACATCCGAGAGGGAATCAAGGGCCAGTTCAACCTGTTCCCTGTCCCCCGTGAACCCGCGCCAGGCGCCGACCGCGAACGCGGCAGAGATCAAAATGACCATAAGAAAAAAAGCCAGGATCGCACGCGCTGTGCCGTTCATCGTATCCTCCGGGATTATCCGTTGATCAGGCGCTGCTTGAGTTCGTCTTCCATCCGTGTCAGGACTTTCTCAGCTTCGGAGCGTTTCTGGCGGCCCTCGGCCTGGATGCGCACAACCTCGTTCATTGTGTCGATCAGGGACTTGTTGGTCTGCACCAGCGTCTGGATGTCAATGATGCCGCGCTCCGCCTCCTGGGCGGTTTCGATGGTGCCCTGCTTGAGCGCCTCGGCGTTTTTCTTGAGCAGCTCGTTGGTCATGTCCGTCACCGCACGCTGCGCCTGCATGGCCTGCCTGGAATGCTGCATGCCCAGCGCCAGCACCATCTGGTTTTTCCAGAGGGGCAGGGTGTTGACCAGGGTAGACTGGATGCGCTCAATCAGAAGGGAGTTGTTGTTCTGCAGCAGGCGGATCTGCGGCGCCATCTGGAGGCTGATCTGCCTTGTGAGCTTGAGGTCGTGCAGCTTCTTCTCAAAGCGGTCCGCGGCCTGTTCCAGGTCGCTCGCCCGCTGCGCGTCCATGGTGTCGCCTGATTTCTGCGCCGCTTCCTTCAGGTGGACAAGGTCGGTCTCCCGCACTTCCTTCAGGCGTTTTTCACCCGCGATGATGTACATGGTCAGCTCGCGGAAATACTCCAGGTTCATGTCATACAGGTGGTTAAACATGGAGACGTCCTTGAGCAGCTGGACCTGGTGGCCTTCCAGCGTGCCAGCGATGGTGGAGACGTTTCCGGCCACATCGTCAAAACGGGCCTGGATCTGCGCCATGTGCTTGCGCGCGTTGGTAAACAGGCCCCGCAGCCCTTTGGGCTGTTCGGCTGAAACTTCAAAGGTCTTCAGTTCTCCCACAAGCTTGGACAGGCTGTCGCCCACGTCGCCCGCGTCGATGTTCTTGACCTCACCCAGGATCGTGTCGGCAAAGTTGGACACCTTCTTCTGCGCTTCCGCGCCGTAGAGCATGACGTGCTGAGGGTTAGCTATATCAATCTTGGCCGCGAACTCATCCACCGCCTTGCGCTCCTCTTGGGTCAGCGCGCTGTCCAGCTGGCTGGCCATCCTGGCCTGCACGTCGGGGGCTGCGGGCGCCTGTTTCTGGGCTTGCTCCAGCTGGTCGATCACGGCCTCCACTTTCTGGCGGTCAGCGGTATCGCTGGCGAGGGTCAACTGGGGCAGGGGCTTGCCCACCGCTTCCTCCACAGAGCGGATGGCCTGCGCGGCGGCCTGCGCGGTCTTCTGAAGTTCCTGTACGGGATCGGCCGCTGTCTTCTGCTCCAAAGGCTGTTTTGGTTGTTCGCTCATTGCTGTTCCTCCTTTATCTGCCGGGCTTGCGCTCCGGCCTGGCCTGTGTTCATGGTGACAAAATCACTGCCCAGCAGGCTGTCCTGCTTGAGCATGGTTTCCAGTACGTCAATGTCCGTGGTGATGTCCAGCAGATCATTCTGGTAGAGCGTTTCCAACTGCTTTTTGAACGCGCCGAGGACGACCTGCATCGCGGACTCGATGCGCTCCCTGGTGGCGTCAGCGTCTTTGCCGCCAACGCCGCGCTCATTGAGTTTGCGATATCCTGTAAGCATTTTCAGCGTGGTAGGCAGATAGTAGTCCATGAACCGCCTGATCTGCGGCGCTTTGCCGGGCTGATCGATGACGGTCTGGAAAATACGGGTGGTAATCCCTTCCAGCTCAACGATCTGGCCCGACAACTCGGGGTCGGGGATCAGTTCGTCCTCGCGCCGGATCTGTTTGAGCATTTCCTGTCCGCGCCTGATCAGCAGGTCGACTGCGCTGTTGCCAGTAACCGGGAGCTCGTTCATGGCGGGGGCCTGTTTGGAGGTGTCAAGGCCGGAAAACATGACGTAGGCGACCCGGCCGATCAGCAGCGCCAGGGCGCCGGCGATGGCATAATGCCCCAAACGATGAAGCGGAAATATAACCGAATACAGCAGGGCGGAACCGCCCGCTGCCAAAAAAGCTGAGAAGAGCCCCTTCCCGGGGGATTTCGCCTGGCTGGGCTTTTTGGCCATATATCCTCCAACATCGTCCAAGAGCACAAAAAAGGGAAGGTCAACCCTCGCGAAGTATAACATACCCTTATGGCGCAATCAAATGAAATCTTGATGAGAAATAAGGCTCCCCGGTTACGGTTTCATATGGTATACTGGTTTGCGCCCAAGTATGCGCAAAGAGGTAAACAGATGGTCATCATCGGACTGAGCACCAACAGGGACACAGCCAACGGCAGGGACTGGATGCCCAGGGACTATGTCCTCTCCGTCCTGCGCGCCGGCGCGCTGCCCGTCATCCTGCCCATGATCCCGGAAGACGATCCCAATTATGACGAACTGATGGACAAGACCATCCGTTTGGTGGACGGCATCGTGTTCACCGGCGGGCCTGATATCCACCCGAAATACTATGGGGAAACGTTATTGCCCGACTGCCATGAACCGGTCTCCGACCGCGATAAGGCCGACCTGGCCCTGATTTTGCGAGCGGTTGCCGTGCGCAAGCCATTCCTCGGCATCTGCAGGGGTATCCAGGTTGTCAATGTGGCGCTTGGCGGCAGCCTGTACCAGGACCTCCCCAGCCAGCTCAATCCGGGGGTCAACCACAGCCAGCCCGACACCCTGCTGGCGCACAGGGTCAGCCTGGCGGAGGGCAGCCTGCTGCATACCCTGACGGGGGCTGCCTCCCTTGAGGTGACTTCCAGGCATCATCAGGCTGTCAAAGAGCCCGCCCCCGGGCTGATGGTCACCGCCCTGAGTGAAGACGGCGTCATTGAAGCCCTTGAGTATGAAGACGGCCGTCCGATGCTGTGCGTGCAGTGGCATCCTGAAAACCTTGCCAAAAGCAACCCGGCGCACCAGTCGCTGTTCGACTGGCTGGTCCGCGAAGCGGAGCGGCGCGGGTGAGAATCGCCCTGGTTTCCGACCTCCATGGGAACATGGCTGCCGTACAAGCGCTGGAAGAAGACCTGAAGCGCAGCAAACCTGATGAGATATGGTGCCTGGGAGACCTGGTGGGCAAGGGCCCCAGCTCTGACAGGAGCTTTGACTGGGCGATGGCCAACTGCCAGGTCGTGCTGGGAGGCAACTGGGATTACGGCATCGGCCGGGCAGAGTTCCCCAGGGACGCCTTCTATCACCGGCAGCTGGGTGAAGCGCGCATGAGAATGCTCTCCGCGCTGCCGCTGGAGAAGCGCCTGCGCCTGTCAGGCCGGCATATCCGGCTGATGCACGGCAGGCCGGTGATGGACAAACTGCTCCTCATCCAGGACAACAGGGAAGCCTTGCTCCGCCTGCTCGAACCGGATTATGACATGGTCATCTACGCGGACTGCCACCGCCAGGGAGCGCGCACAATCCGGGGGCAGATCGTCAACATTGGCTCAGTTGGCAACGCGCTGGGCATCCCGATGGTGCAGTACGCGCTGCTGGAGGGAGAACCGGGCGAACGCCCGGCCCCGCTGGAAGTGCGTTTTATCACGCTCCCCTATGACAACCAGTCTGCCGCCATGGAAGCCAGGGAACAGCCGGGGCTGCCGCACGTGGAAGCCTATATTTCCGAGGTGCTCACCGGGGTCTATGCAGGCAGTATGCGCAAAAGCCACACTGTATCCCCATTATAGGAAGTCAGAGAGGACAAGATGTCAAACATACCGACCGCCCACATCGCCGCCAAAACGGGTGACTTTGCCGGAACTGTTCTGATGCCGGGAGACCCCTTGCGCGCGCGGTTCGTCGCTGAAAACTTCCTGGACGGCGCCAGGCTGGTCAACAACGTACGCGGTATCCAGGGCTATACAGGGAACTACCGGGGAAAAGAAGTCTCGGTGATGGCCTCCGGCATGGGGATGCCCTCCATCGGCATCTACACCTATGAACTGTTCAACTTCTACGGCGTGGAGGCTATCATCCGCGTGGGCAGCGCGGGAATGATCAGGCAGGACCTGCAGCTGCGCGACGTCATCGCCGGCATGAGCGCCTATTCCAACTCCGATTACGGCAGGCAGTTCGGCTTCCATGGCAACCTGGCCCCCTGCGCGGACTTCGAGCTGCTGCTGGCCGCCCACAAAGCC
>CAZJCB010000065.1:4836-10722 GCA_964544245.1 uncultured Christensenella sp. | reverse complement strand
CCTTCGCGGCCGCCAGGTCCGCGGTCAGTTTGTCCACGTTCGCCTGGGCATCCGCCCTGGCTTTCTCAGCCTCGGCCTTCGCTGTATCGATGCCGGCGGTCAGGGTGGCCGCCTGCGCGGTCAGCTCATCCACTTTGGTCTGGGCGTCCGCCTTGGCTATCTCGGTCTCGGCCTTCGCGGCTTCCAGGTCCGCGGTCAGGGCGGTCACCTGCGCGGTCAGCTCGTCAACGTTGGTCTGGGACTCCGGCTCGCCCGGCGTGACCTCCGCCTTCGCGGTGTCCAGCTCGGCCGTGAGGGCGGTCACCTGCGCGGTCAGCTCGTCAACCTTGGCCTGCGCCGCGGCCTTCGCGGCCTCCGCCTCAGCCTTCGCGGCCTCCAGTTCGGCGGTCAGGGTTTCAACCTGGGCGGCCAGTTCGCCTGACTTGGTTTCCAGTTCCGCCAGTTTGGCGTCCAGCGCGGCTTTCGCTTCCCCGGCGGAAGCCAGGTCCACGGTCAGCTGGCTTTTTTCGGTGGTCATGCTGTCGACCAGGCCCAGCAGTTCCGTGCTCTTGCCCTCCGCGGCGTCCTTGGCTTTCTGCGCGTTCTCCAGCAGCAGCTTCAGGCCCAGGGTTTTGGCGTTGGTCTCCTTGAGCTGAGCGGCGGCGTCTGCCAACTGCTGCTGCAGCCCGGCTTCTTTCTGGGCTGCCTCGGCCGCGGCGGCCTCTATGGACGCCTTGGCCGCGTCCAGCTGCGCCTGCAGCTCGCCCGCCTTGGCGGTGGCGTCTGATGAGGCGGCTTCCAGGGCGGCCTTCGCCTCATCCAGCTGCGCCTGCAGCTCGCCTGCCTTCGCCGTGGCGTCCGCGGCGGCCTTGTCCAGCGAGGCCTGTGTTTCCTGCAGCTTGACGGTCACGCCGCTGAGTTCGGTGTTCGCCTTGTTCTTCTGGTTGACCAGCACGCCGATCCCTACCGCGGCGGCCAGCACGACGACGGCCAGGATAATCGCTAATTTTTTCATCTTTTCCTCCTGATAATTTGATTGGAAAGCGGGGCGGTCCTAGTGCTCCGCGCCGGCCAGCAGGTTCATGCGCGCCTCATCAAAACCGATGATTACCTTGTTCCCGGAGCGGATCAGGGGTGACTTGAGGAAACGCGGGTTGTCCAGCACGTAGCCGATGATGGTCTCAAGGTCGGTCGTATAGGCAACAGGATGCGATTTGACAAGCATGTCGTCCAGGTCGAGCACTGCGCGGGGTCCCTGCGCGCGCATCAGCAGTTCTGCCTCCCTCCTTCCCAATCTGTGTTTGTTCAGGTCCAATGACTGAAAGGGGACGCGCCGCTCCTTCAGGAAGCGCTCCGCCTTTTGGGTATCGAAATTCCGCTTGTGCCAGTAAATCTGGATGCCCATGCCGCTTACGCGTCCGTTTCGCCGTCAAAGGGCAGTTCCATCCGGTTCTGGCCGTCCTGCCAGAGGCGCTCCAGCCTGTAATAGGCGCGCGCGTCCGGTTTGAAGATATGGACGATGACGTTTTGGTAATCCATCACAACCCAGGCTCCGTCGTTTTTGCCTTCTACCCGCCTTGGTTCCACGCCTGCCAGGGACAGCTGTTCCTCCACGTGTTCCGTCAGGGCCCTGACCTGGATCGCGTTGCGCCCGGTGGCCAGCACCAGGTAGTCCGTCAATACGGTCAGGTGGGCGACGCGCAGGGCCAGGATGTCCTCCGCTTTTTTGTCGTACAGCAGTTTGGAAACTCTCAGGGCCAGGTTTTCTTCGGACATTTCATTTCCCCTTTCTTTTTTGGTTTTATCCGGTCCGCAGCCGGCGGCACCGGTCTCTTGCATTTCTTCCCCTTTCAGCGGACGGGGCGGCCGGCGTGCCTGCGCAGATCCTCGATGGCCTGCCTGGACAGGGGGCTCTCGACCCCGCCCTTGGTCTTCACAAAATCCTGGGTGCCCGTCAGAGAAGTCAGGGCCGCCAGGCGCAGGTCCCGCTCCGCCTGCTCCCGGACTGTCTCCAGCCCCGGGTATTTGCGGGAAGGCTCGATGGCGTCGGCCACGAAGACCGTCAGCTCCAGCAAGCCCATCCCGCCCCGGCCGGTGGTGTGACAGGAGATGGCGCTCAGAATGTGCGCGTCCCCGACGTGGTAGCGCAGCCTGGCGAGTTCCGCCCCCACCGGCCCGTGCAGCAGCGCGTTGCTGGACAGCGTCATCGGGTCCAGCGCGAGCCTCGCCTGCCGGGCGATGGCCTGAAGCCGGGGCAGTTCCATGCATTTCGCGCAGTCATGCAGGATGCCCGCGACCCCCGCCTTCTGCATCGGCGCCCCGTGGATCCTGGCCAGCCGAGCGCCGGTCTGCCGCACGCCCAGCGAATGGACGAAACGGCCCGCGCTCACCGCCTGGCGCACCATGCGCTCATAATCCGGCTGGTACAGCCCGTTCGCGGCGATGTACTCGGCCACTTCGGGCATCAGCATCCCCCCGGCGTCTGAAAGCAGGCGCAGCTGGGCGCGGGCCTGCCCGGAAGACATGGTGCGGAAAGCGGCCGGGATCAGGGTGACCCTGGCGCCGTGCCCGATGAGGAAATCCCGCAGCCCCGCCGCGTCGTAGCCCGCCCGGGGGCATATGGCGAAGTCGCACAGCCGGAAGAGCGCCGCGGCCTCCCGCCAGGTGGGGATGTCCGCCGGCTTGTCGGCGCCGATGATGTACACGAGCCGGGCGTCCGGGAACAGTTTCTGCACCGAGCGCACAGTATCCACCGCGTAGCGCGGGGAATCCTGCATGTCCGCACCGCACACCGCCATGCCCCTGCGGCCCCTGACCGCCAGTTCCAGCATCCTGAAGCGGTGCTGCGGGGACGCCTCCGGCTCGCGGGCCAGGGGCCTGCCGAACGGCGTCAGGAGGACCTTTTCAAGCCCCAGGCCATCCAGGCAAGCCTGCGCCATGTCCAGATGTGCCAAATGAACGGGGTCAAACGTCCCGCTGAATATGCCGATTCGACGCACCGATCGCTCCTTGTGCCTTGCTTCCGGTTTGATTATACACAAGTTTCCACATTTCGCAAAGCTTTTCAGGACTGAAAAACCGGCGCCATTCGGCGCCGGTTCATGCTGCGAAGAGGGTGAGCCCTGTCAGACCATCTCGATCAGGACGCGCTCGGAAGCGTCGCCGCGGCGGGGCCCCAGCCTGTAGATGCGGGTATAGCCGCCGGCCGCGCTCTTTTCCTCGTTGCGTTTGCGGTACTTGGGCCCGTACTCGCGGAAAAGCTTCTCCACCACGGGATGGCGGTTGTCGCGGGTGCGCTCGCGGTACTCGGTCCTGGACTCGTCGTCCTTCCGGAGCTCCTGGACGTCATACAGGTAGGCCATCATCAGCCGGCGCGCGTGCAGCTTGCTGGCGGCGTCGTTGACCACGTCGATCTTGACGATCTGGCCTTTTTCATTGTGGTATTCCTTGGTGGCTGCCACGGTCTTGTCGTGCTCGCGCACGGCGAGGGTGACCATCCTCTCGGCGACGCGGCGGACTTCCTTCGCGCGCGCCAGGGTGGTCTCGATGCGGCCGTGCCACAATAAGCCGGTGACTTGGTTGCGGATCAGCGCTTTGCGCTTGTCGCTGGTCAAGCCAAGCTTGCGTTGCTGTGCCATGTGCGGTGTTCCTCCTTAGGCCTCTGGGGCTTCTTGCTTATACTTCTTCGGTCTTGCGCAGGGAGAGGCCCATCAGCCCCAGCTTCTGCTCGACTTCTTCCAGGCTCTTCTTGCCCAGGTTGCGCACCTTCATCATGTCTTCCTGGTCCTTCTGGACCAGGTCGGCCACTGTGTTGATGCCGGCGCGCTTGATGCAGTTGAAGGCGCGCACGGACAAATCCAGTTCTTCAATAGTCATATCGCTCGTCTTGCTCAGGAGCCCGGCGTCCATTTCTTCCTCGTCCAGGTGCACGGGCTGCTCGGTCAGGCGGGTGAAGATGCCCAGCTGGTTCACCAGTATCTTGGAGGCCATGCCGATCGCCTCTTCCGGCGTGACAGAACCGTTGGTCCACACTTCCAGCAGCAGCTTGTCAAAGTCTGTGATGTTGCCGACGCGGGTGTCTTCCACGTTGTAGTTGACCTTGCGGACCGGGGTGTAGATGGCGTCCATGGGGATGGAGCCGATGCCTTCGACGGACTGCTTGCCGCGCTCGGCGGACACGTAGCCGTGGCCGCGCTCGATGTTCAGCCGCATGCTCAGCCTGGACCCCGCGCTGAGCGTGGCGATGTGCAGTTCGGGGTTGACCACCTCGATCTCGCTGTCCACGCGGATGTCCGCCGCGGTGACGTCGCAGGGGCCTTCGACGTCGATCTCCACCTGCTTGACCACGTCGGCGAAGAGCCGGACGGACAGTTCCTTGAGGTTCAGGATGATCTCGGTCACGTCTTCCTTGACGCCCGGGACGGTGGAGAACTCATGCTGCACGCCTTGGATCTGCAGGCTGGTGACCGCGGCCCCCGGCAGGGAGCTGAGCAGAGAGCGGCGCAGGGCGTTGCCCAGTGTGTGGCCGAAACCGCGCTCCAGCGGCTCCACCACGAAACGGCCGTAAAACTCGTTTTCCCGGTATTCTGCGCGCTCGATGCGCGGGCTGACGGATTCTGTGATCACGCGCTTACCCTCCTGTTACAATTGTCTTGGTCGCAATGGAACAGGTCAGCGGGAGTAGTACTCAATGATCATGTTCTCCTGCAGCGCAAAGTCCACGTCGCTGCGCTCCGGCAGGCTGGAAACGGTGGCCGTGAGCCCGTCGTAATTGCAGGTCAGCCATTTGGGCAGGATGCGCGCGCTGCCTTCGCGGACGGCCTTGAACAGGCTGTCGTCGCGGCTGGAGGACTGCACGGTGATCACGTCGCCCTGTTTGACGGAGTAGGAGGGGATGTCCACCTTGACGCCGTTGACGAGGAAGTGCCCGTGGTTGACCAGCTGGCGGGCCTGCGCGCGGGAAGCGGCGAGGCCGGCGCGGTAGACGACGTTGTCCAGCCTGCGCTCAAGCAGCTGCAGCAGGTTCTCGCCCGAGACGCCCTTCATCTTCAGCGCGTTCTCGTAGGTGTGGTGGAACTGGGTCTCCAGCATGCCGTAAGCGCGGCGGGCCTTCTGCTTTTCACGCAGCTGGGAGCCGTACTCGCTCATCTTGCGCTGGCGCGCCTGGCCGTGCTGGCCGGGCGGTGTGGGGCGCTTTGCCAGAGCGCACTTCTGTGAGAAGCACTTCTCGCCCTTCAGGAAGAGCTTGGTGCCCTCACGACGGCACATGCGGCATACAGAGCCGGTATTTCTTGCCATCTGGGATTCTCCTTCTTACACTCTTCTGCGTTTGGGCGGGCGGCAGCCGTTGTGCGGGATGGGGGTCACGTCCTTGATCATGGTGACCTCAAGCCCCGCCGTCTGCAGGCTGCGGATGGCGGCCTCGCGCCCGGAGCCCGGGCCCTTGACCAGCACGTCCACTGTGCGCATCCCAAACTCCGCCGCCGCCTTGGCGGCCGTCTCGGCGGCCATCTGCGCCGCGAAAGGCGTGGACTTCTTGTTGCCGCGGAAGCCCATGCCGCCCGAAGACGCCCAGGAAACGGTGTTGCCCTGGGTGTCGGTGATGGTGACGATCGTGTTGTTGAACGATGAGCGGATATGCACCACGCCGCGCTCGACGAGCTTCTTCTCACGGCGTTTGCGCGTGACCTTCTTGAGTGTGGCTTTTGCCATTCTATTCCTCCGTGCCCGAAGCGGGCCTAATCTGTGCCCTTACTTGACGGCAGCTTTTTTCTTGCCGGTGACCTGGCGCTTGGGGCCCTTGCGCGTGCGGGCGTTCTGCTTGGTGTTCTGTCCGCGCACGGGCAGGCTGCGGCGGTGACGGACGCCACGGGAGGAACCGATCTCCACCAGGCGCTTGATGTCCAG
>CAZJCB010000065.1:0-4826 GCA_964544245.1 uncultured Christensenella sp. | reverse complement strand
GAGGCGTCGCGGCGCAGGTCGGCTTCGACCTTGACGTGATGCTTGATGTACTCGCGCAGGTTGCTGATGTCGTTCTCGGTCAGATCGCGGACACGGGTGTCCGGGTTGATCTCAGTCTCAGCCAGGATCTTTTGGCTCGTTGTCAGGCCGATGCCGAAAATATAGGTCAGGCCATACTCAACGCGCTTGTCTTTGGGCAGATCAACGCCCGAAATACGTGCCATGTGCTGGGAACACCTCCAAATTTACTGCTTGTCGTGGGGAAGGCCGGGGTGAACGCCCGGCGGTATCTGGAGCCGTACGGTCCCGGAGGGTTCCCCGGGCAGCCGCCCGCACGGCGGGCCATGCGATGGACAGGTCCCCTCAGCCCTGCTTCTGCTTGTGCTTGGGGTTCTCGCAAATGACCATCACGTGGCCCTTGCGCTTGATGATTTTGCATTTCTCGCACATGGTCTTGACGGAAGGACGGACTTTCATGGAATAACCTCCTCAGTTGCGCTCAGTTCTTGCTGCGCCAGGTGATGCGGCCGCGGGTCAGGTCATAGGGGGAAAGCTCGATGGTCACCCTGTCGCCCGGGTAGATGCGGATGAAGTTCATGCGCATCTTGCCGGAAATGTGCGCCATGATCTTGTGCCCGTTGGGCAGTTCGACGGAGAACATGGCGTTGGGCAGGGCTTCGACCACCTTGCCTTCGATTTCGATTACATCACTTTTGGACAAACACAGCCTCCTTCAGGCAGGGTCAATGGGTTCGGGTCCGCTCAGGCGCTCAAGAAAGCTGCGGATCTCCTGGTCGCGGAGGGTCTTCCCCTCCAGCCTGGCGCTGAACTCCGGCATTTCGTGCCGGGTGGGCAGCAGATGCTTGCGGCGCTTCTTTTTGGGGCGTTCGATCTTGCGGTTCCCGCCGTCGGCGACCATCACAAAATTGGCGTCCAATTCATATAATACCACATAAGCCCTGCCCTTGTCACGCCCCGCGCGTGAAATTGCGGCGATGCCGCCAAACAGTTCCGGTTTCATCCCGCTTCTTTGTCCCACTTGAAACCGGGCAGGGTCAGGATCTCCGGCAGGCCGTCCTCGCGCACCGCGATGGTGTGCTCGTAATGCGAGCAGGGGGAACCGTCCAGGGTCTTGACCGTCCAGCCGTCCTCCATTTCCCTGACCTGCCAGGTGCCCAGGGAGATCATCGGCTCCACCGCCAGGGTCATGCCCGCGCGCAGCCTCGCGCCGCGGCCGGCTTCGCCGAAGTTGGGGACCGAAGGGTCTTCGTGCATGTTGCGCCCGATGCCGTGGCCGGTCAGTTCGCGGATGACGCCGTAGCCGTGGGATTCGGCCAGCGTCTGCACGGCGTGGCCGATGTCGCCCACGCGCATCCCCTGGCAAGCCATCCTGGCGCCCTGGAAGAAGCACTGCTCGGTGACCCTGATCAGCTCTTCCTTGCCCGGGCTGATCCTGCCGATGCCCACCGTGAAGGCGCTGTCGGCCTGCCAGCCGTCCAGCACCAGACCGCAGTCCACGCTGAGGATGCTGCCCTCCATCAGGACGCGGCGGTCAGAAGGGATGCCGTGCACCACCTCGTCGTCCAGGCTCGCGCAGATGGAGGCGGGGTAGCCGCGGTAGTTGAGGAAGGAGGGCATGGCGCCGGAACGCCTGATGATCTCCTCGGCGAAGGCGTCGATCGCGGCGGTGGTCTCGCCCGGCCTGATGACCTCGCGGATCCTGCACATCACTTCGTACAGGAGCTTGCCCGCGGCGCGCATCCTGTCCAGCTGCGCGGGGTTCTTGATGGAGATCAAGTGCTGAGGCCCAGCGCCTCGCGGACCAGCACATGGTCGCCGTCCAGGCTGCCTTCGACCTTGACGTCCCGGAGCAGGCCGGCCTTGCGGTAATAGGAGATCAGCGGCGCGGTCTGTTTCTCATAGACGTCCAGGCGGTTGGCGATGGTCTCGGGCTTGTCGTCCCGGCGGTGGATGAGTTCCCCCCCGCAGTCCGGGCAGACCTTTTCGTCCTTCAGCCGGGAGGTGTGGAAGGTGGCGCTGCAGCTGGCGCACACGCGCCGGCCGGTCAGGTGGCCCATGATGACGTCCTTGGCGGCGATCAGGTTGACGACCGCGTCGATCCTGGCGAACTGCCCCAGCGCCTCGGCCTGCGCGACCGTGCGCGGGAAGCCGTCCAGCACGTAGCCCTTTTCGCAGTCGGGGGCCTTCAGGCGTTCCCGGACCATGCCGATGACCACTGCGTCGGGCACCAGCTCGCCGGCGTCGATGAAGCGCTTGGCCTGTTTTCCCAGCTCAGTGCTTTCGCGGATGTTCGCGCGCAGCATGTCGCCGGTGGAGATCTGGGGCACGCCCAGTTCCCCGTTGAGCATTTTGGCGTGGGTGCCTTTGCCCACGCCGGGAGGGCCCAGGAAGATCAGGTTCATGTCAACCTCCTGCCGGCTTCTTACAGGAAGCCCTTGTAGTTGCGCATCACCAGCTGGGCTTCGATCTGCCGCACGGTTTCAAGGGAAACGGAAACAGCGATGAGCATGGAGGACGCCGCGAAGGGGATCTGTACGTTCTGCCAGACGGAGAGCAGGGTGGGCAGCGTGGCAAGCAATGCCAGGAAGAGGGCCGCGAACAGGGTCAGCCGCTTGGAGATGCGGGCGAGGTAGGAAATCGTGTTCTGCCCGGAGCGGATGCCGGGGATGTTGCCGCCCTGCTGCTGGATGTTCTTGGAGATGTCCTGGGGGTTGAAGGAGATGGACGCGTAGAAGTAGGTGAAGGCGACGATGAGCAGCGCGGTCACCAGCAGGTTCAGCCAGGCGCCCTGCCCCATGTTCGCGTTCCACCACCTGGACGCGCCGGAATCCGTGCCGAACATCGCGATGACGGTGCCGGGGAAAGCCATGAAGGAGTAGGCGAAGATCAGCGGCAGCACGCCCACGGACATCACCTTCATCGGGATGTGGGTGGCCTGGCCGCCGTACATCTTGCGGCCCACCACGCGCTTGGCGTACTGCACCGGGATGCGGCGCTCGCCCAGGTCCACGAAGGTGACCACGACGATAACCAGCAGCGCCGTGACGACCAGGATGAGGAAGCCGGTGACCGTGGTGCCGTAGGGGGTGATGCCCAGCACGTCGGTGAAGGCGGTGAGGATGCCGGAGAAGAGGTTGCTGATGATGCCGGCGAAAATGAGCAGCGAAATGCCGTTGCCGATGCCGTTCTTGGTGATGCGCTCGCCGATCCACATCGCCAGCGCGGTGCCGCCCGCCATGACCACGCCGATGGTCAGCAGGCCGAAGAAGCCGTTGTAGGAGTCTTTCAGGACGCGCAGCCCGGTCACCGGGTCCGTCTGGCCGTTGAGGGCCGCGATGAGGCCGATGGCCTGGATCGCCGCCAGGACGACGGTGGAGTAGCGGGTGATCTTGTTGATCTTCTCCTTGCCCTCTTCGCCGCCTTCCTTCTGCAGCCTTTCCAGCGCCGGGATGGCGATGGTCAGCAGCTGGATGATGATGCTGGCGTTGATGTAGGGCGTGATGCCCATGGCCATGATGGTCATCTGGCTGAAAGCGCCGCCGGTCATCATGTTGACCAGGCCCAGCATGTCGTAGCTCTCGGAGAGCTTGCTGACGACCTCGGAGTTGATGCCGGGGACGGGGATGACGCCGACCAGGCGGAATACGAGCAGCATCATGAAGGTATAGAGGAGTTTTTTCCTCAGGTCCGGCACCTTCCAGGCGTTACGCAGCGTATCCCACATCTCAGACCTCCTCGGCCTTCCCGCCGACCTGTTCGATCTTTTCCCGGGCCGACCCGGTGAAGCGGTCCGCCTGGACCGTCAGTTTGCGGGAGAGTTCGCCGGTGCCCAGGATCTTGACGCCGCTCTTCTGTTTCCTGACCAGGCCCGCGGCCCGGAGCGCCTCCAGGCCGACGGTCGCGCCGTCCTCGAACACTTCCAGGCTGCCGACGTTGACCGTCGCGTATTCCTTGCGGAAGGGGTTCTTGAAGCCGCTCTTGGGGATGCGGCGGTACAGCG
Source organism: uncultured Christensenella sp. (assembly GCA_964544245.1). Taxonomy (GTDB): domain Bacteria; phylum Bacillota; class Clostridia; order Christensenellales; family Aristaeellaceae; genus UBA6115. Next base: position 805 of record CAZJCB010000065.1, on the reverse strand, counting down.
GCATCTGGCCGCCCTCAAATCCGGGGGCTTTGCCGCCGCCGGAGCGCGCCTTGGCGCCCTTGTGCCCCTTGCCGGAGGTCTTGCCCAGCCCGCTGCCGGTGCCGCGGCCCAGCCGCCTGGGCTCTCTGGTGGAACCCGGCGCGGGTTTCAGTTCATGCAATTTCATGGGGAGGTCCTCCTATTACTCGTTGATTTCCTCGGCGCTGACCATGTGCCGGACCAGGAAAACCTGTCCGCGCACGCAGGGATTGTCCTCGCGCAGGACGCTCTGGCCGATCTTCCTCAGCCCCAGCGCCTCCACTGTGCGTTTCTGTTTGGTCAGTTTGGCGATGGGGGACTTGAGCAGGGTGATTTTCAGTTTCATATCTCTCCTCCTCAGCCCAGGATGTCTTCGACGGTCTTGCCGCGCATCTTGGCCACCTGCTCGGGCGAACGGAGGAGCTTGAGCCCTTCGATGGTCGCCTTGACGGTGTTGATGGGGTTGCTGGTGCCGTAGGACTTCGTGCGGATGTCCTTGACGCCGGCCAGCTCCAGCACCGCGCGGGCGGCGCCGCCGGCGATGACGCCGGTGCCTTCGGGCGCGGGCAGGATGACCACCTTGCCGGTGCCGAAATAGCCCGTGGTCGCGTGGGGAATGGTGGTGCCCGACAGCGGCACGTTGATCAGGTGCTTCTTGGCGTCTTCATTGGCCTTGCGGATGGCTTCGGGGATCTCTGCCGCCTTGCCCATGCCGGCGCCGACGCGCCCCGCGCCGTCACCGACCACGACCAGCGCCGCGAAACGGAAGTTGCGCCCGCCCTTGACG
>CAZJCB010000064.1:2341-10754 GCA_964544245.1 uncultured Christensenella sp. | reverse complement strand
ATGATGTGGCGCGGCGGGTGCATCATCCGCAGCGTGTTCCTGGGCCGGATCAGCAAAGCCTTCAAAAAGGACCCGGGCCTTGAAAACCTGATGCTGGACCCCTTCTTCACCGGGGAAGTCACCAGGGCCCAGGGCGCGTGGCGCCAGGTCTGCGCCGCGGCGGCGCTCTCGGGCATCCCCGCGCCCGCGCTCACCAGCGGCCTGGCGTTCTTTGACGGGATCAGGACGGCACGGCTGAGCGCCAACCTGCTTCAGGCGCAGCGGGATTTTTTCGGCGCCCACACCTATGAGCGGGTGGACAGGCCGCGGGGCGAATTCTTCCACACCAACTGGACGGGCGAGGGCGGCAGCACCGTCTCCAACACCTACAATGCGTGACCTTGAAGGCCTCAAGCCCCTTTCGCTCAGGGAGGGCGCGCATCGGGAAGGCCTGGATGACGGCCAGATCGGGCAGGCCCTGAAGGACGCGCTGGGCGGGCTGAAAGGGCGGCTGAGCAGGGTCCTGCTGATCCCGCCCGATTACACGCGCATGCATTCCTATGCCGGGCCCGTCGCCCGCATGCTGTACCAATGGCTCAGCCCGGAATGCCGCGTGGACGTCCTGCCGGCGCTGGGCACCCACGCGCCCGTCAGCCCGGAGGAATGGGAGAGCATGTACGGCGGCATCCCCTACGAACGGATGCTGGTCCACGACTGGCGGGACAAAATCGTCAGGATCGGCGAGATCCCCGGCAGCTTCGTCAGCCAAGTGTCCGGCGGGCTGATGGACATCCCCGTTCCGGTGGAGGTCAGCCGGTACCTGCTGGACCCTTCCTACGACCTCATCCTGTCCATCGGCCAGGTGGTGCCGCACGAGGTAGCCGGCATGTCCAGCCACATGAAGAACATCTTCGTCGGCTGCGGCGGCGCCGGGATGATCAACGCCTCCCACATGGTGGGCGCGGTCTGCGGCATGGAAAGCATCATGGGGCGCGAGGATACCCCGGTGCGCGCCCTGTTTGACTACGCGGCCGGGCACTTCACAGCGGGCTGGCCGCTGGCGCACATCCTGAGCGTGACCACAGCCCCCGAAAACCGGGTCCGGGTGCACGGGCTGTTCATCGGCGGGGACCGGAAGGTCTTTGAAGACGCCGCCCTGCTGTCCCGGGAGAGGAACATCATCCAGTTGGACCGGCCCATCCGGAAAGCCGTCGTCATGCTGGACGGGCAGGAGTTCAAGTCCACCTGGGTGGGCAACAAGGCGGTGTACCGCACGCGGATGGCCATCGCCGACGGGGGCGAACTGGTGGTCCTGGCCCCCGGGGTCAGCAGGTTCGGGGAGGACGCGCAGGTGGACAGGCTCATCCGCCGCTACGGCTACCGCGGCCGGGAAGAAGTCCTCAGGAACGTCAGGGAGAACGGGGACCTGCAGAACAGCCTGTCCGCCGCGGCGCACCTTATCCACGGCTCCAGCGAGGGCCGCTTCAGCGTCACCTACTGCGTCCGGCACCTGAGCCGCGAGGAGGTGGAGGGCGTGGGCTACCGTTACCTGCCCTATGACGAGGCGGCCCTGGAGTATGCCGGGCTGCGGGAAGGCTGGAACATGCCGGCCGGGGGCGGGGAAGTCTACTACATACAGAATCCGGCCCTCGGGCTGTGGACGGGAAGGGACGGCGCATGACAAGACAGGTATACCTCAAGGCAGGCAAGGAACTCCGGGTGCTCTCAGGGCACCCGTGGATTTTTTCAAGCGACCTGGGCTGGGCGGAAAAGGGCACGGCCCCGGGCGACGTCGTCAGCGTGGTGTCCGAGAAGGGGCGTTTCCTGGGGCAGGCCCTGTACAACCCGAAGTCGCAGATCTCCCTGCGGATGCTGACGTTCGGGGAGGAAACGGTCGACGCGGCCTTCATCAGGAGCCGGGTCAGGGAAGCCGTCGCGCTGCGCCGGCAGATCGCGGACCTCAATTGCTGCCGGCTGGTCAACGCCGAGAGCGACCGGCTGCCCGCCGTCATCGCGGACAGCTTCAACGGCGTCATCTCCCTGCAGTGCCTGTCCCTGGGCATGGCGCGCTTCCAGGAGGCGATCGTCCAGGCCCTGGTCGAGGAACTGGCGCCGCGGGGCGTCTGGGAACGCAACGACGTGCCGGTGCGCGGTCTTGAGGGAATGGAGCAGTCAACGGGCCTGCTCTACGGGCAGGTCCCTGAAAAAGTCGAAATGGATGAGAACGGGCTGAAGATCCTGGTGGACGTCAGGAACGGCCAGAAGACCGGCTACTTCCTGGACCAGAAGGAGAACCGCGCCGCGATCCAGCCCTTCTGCCGGGGCGCCAGGGTATTGGACATGTTCACGCATACGGGTTCCTTCGCCCTGCACGCCGCCCTGTACGGGGCCCGCGAGGTGACCGGTGTCGACCTGTCCATCCCCGCGCTGGAAGGCGCGCGTGAAAACGCCCGGCTCAACGGGTTTGACGAGGTGAAGTTCGTTTCCGCCAACGCCTTTGACTTCCTGCGCGAGCAGTCGGACCGCGGCGAGGCGTACGACCTCATCGTGCTGGACCCGCCGGCCTTCGCCAAGAACAAGGCCAGCCTGCCGGGCGCCGTCAAGGGTTACAAGGAGATCAACCTGCGCGCGATGAAGATGCTCAGGAACGGCGGCGTGCTGGTCACCTGTTCCTGCTCGCAGGCGATGCTGCCCGACCTGTTCCGGGACACGCTGGCCCAGGCCGCCGGGGACGCGAAGGTCACCCTGCAGCAATTGCAGTGGCGCGGCCAGGGGCGCGACCACCCCACCCTGCCCGCGGCGGTGGAGACCAACTACCTCAAATGCGCCATACTGCGCGTGCTGCGGTAGGTCGGGGAGCGCGGAATCATTTGCCCGGCGCGGATATCCTCTGTATAATGGGCCCATTCCGGGAAAGGCAGGCCAGGCTATGAGCATGGAAGCGGACAGGACCAACTTTATCTGGGACGCCGTGGAACAGGACCTGAAAGAAGGCAAATACGGGCGGGTCCACACGCGCTTCCCGCCTGAGCCCAACGGCTACCTGCACATCGGCCACTGCAAGGCGCTGGTGGCGGACTTCGCCACCGCGGAAAAGTTCGGCGGGCTGTGCAACCTGCGTTTTGACGACACGAACCCCGCCAAGGAAGAGGTCGAATACGTCGAGGGCATCCAGGAGGACATCCGCTGGCTCGGGTTCCATTGGACCGGCGGGCTGTACTTCGCCAGCGACTATTACCAGCAGTGCTATGACATCGCGGAAAGCTTCATCCTCCGCGGCCTGGCCTACGTCGACCAGCTCTCCCAGGACGAAATGCGCGAGTACCGCGGCACCCTGACCCAGCCGGGGAAAAACAGCCCCTGGCGGGACCGGCCGGCCGAGGAGAGCCTGGACCTCTTCCGCAGGATGAAGGTGGGCGAGTTCCCCGAGGGCAGCTACGTGCTGCGCTCCAAAATCGACATGGCCTCGCCCAACATCAACATGCGCGACCCGGTCATGTACCGCATCCTGTACAAGGAACACCACCGCACGGGCAAGGACTGGTGCATCTACCCGATGTACGATTTTTCCCACCCCCTGGGCGACGCGATCGAGGGCGTGACGCACAGCCTGTGCTCGCTGGAATATGAGGATCACCGGCCGCTGTACGACTGGGCGGTGGAAAACGCCGGCTTCCGGGAGCCGCACCGGGACAAGTACGGGCACGCCACCGTCGGCCCCCGGCAGATCGAGTTCGCCCGGCTGAACCTCACCCGCACCATCATGAGCAAGCGCCACCTGCGCCGTCTGGTGGAGGAAGGCCGCGTGACCGGCTGGGACGACCCCCGGATGCCTACCCTGTGCGCGATGAGGCGCAGGGGCTATACCCCGGGCGCCATCCGTGACTTCATCGACCGCGTGGGGCTGGCCAAGGCCGACAGCGTCGTGGATTTTGCCCTGCTGGAGCATTGCGTGCGCAATGACCTGGGCGGCAGCGCGCCGCGCGTGATGGCGGTGCTGGACCCGCTGAAAGTCATCCTCTCCAACTGGGAGGAGGGCAGGGTGGACCTGCTGGACTGCGAGAACCATCCCGACCACCCGGAAATGGGCAGCCGGCGGATCGCTATGGGCCGTGAGATCTATATCGAGCGTGAAGACTTCATGGAAAACCCGCCGAACAAATTCTTCCGCCTGAAACCCGGCGGCGAGGTGCGCCTCAGGGGCGCCTACATCATCCGGTGCGAGGAAGCGGTCAGGGACGGGCAGGGCGGGATCGACCACCTGGTCTGCTCGGTGGACCTGGACAGCCGCTCCGGCAGCGAAGGGGCGAACCGCAAGGTCAAGGGCACCCTGCACTGGGTGGACGCCGCGACCGCGCTGCCTTTTGAGGGCAGGCTGTATGAGCCCCTCCTCGCCGACCCGGACGAGCTGGAGGACGAGACCGACAGGAAAGACTTCATCTCCCGCCTGAACCCCGACAGCCTGAAGACCGCGCGCGGCCTGATGGAGCCCGGCCTAATGGACAGCAAGCCCGGGGATACCTTCCAGTTCCTCAGGGTCGGCTATTTCTGCAAGGACAGGGACTCCACGGAGGAACTGCCGGTGTTCAACCTGGTCGTCGGGCTCAAGGACAGCTACAAGCCGTAAAGGGGGATATCGGGGAATGCCATCCCCCCCATTATCCTGAACAGGAATCATTGACCGTTCACTGAGAAGAAAGCAGGAACCCATGCAACAGGTCCGCACGCGCTTCGCGCCTTCCCCCACCGGCTTCATGCACCTTGGCGGCCTGAGGACCGCCCTGTACTGCTACCTCTTTACGCGAAAGAACAGGGGCAAGTTCATCCTGCGCATCGAGGACACCGACCAGGAGCGCATCGTGCCCGGCGCCGTCGAGGTCATCTACGAGACCCTGCGCGGCTGCGGGATCACCTGGGACGAGGGCCCCGACGTCGGCGGCCCGGTTGCGCCCTACGTGCAGTCCCAGCGCAAGGAAAGCTACATGCCCCACGCGAAGCGGCTGATCAGCCAGGGCGACGCCTATTACTGCTTCTGCACCAAGGAAGAACTGGCCCGGCGGCGCAGGGCGTCCGAAGCGAAGGGCGAGACCTGGAAATATGACAAGCACTGCCTGCGCCTGAGCCAGGATGAGATCCAGGCGAAGCTGGACGCCGGCCTCCCATGGGTGGTCCGCCAGAATGCGCCTCTGACCGGCGAGAGCGGCTTTGACGACCTGGTCTACGGCTCCATCTCCGCGCCCAGCGAGACGCTGGACGACATGGTGCTCATCAAGGCGGACGGCATGCCCACCTACAACTTCGCCAACGTCATCGACGACCACGGGATGGGCATCACCCACGTCATCCGCGGGATGGAATACCTCTCCTCCACGCCCAAATACAACCTGCTCTACCGCGCGCTGGGCTGGGAGATCCCGCAATACATCCACCTGCCCACCGTGATGCGCGACAGGGATCACAAGCTCTCCAAGCGCGACGGGGACGCCTATTACAGCGATTTCATCCAGAAGGGCTACCTCACCGAGGCGCTGGTCAACTACCTGGCGCTGGTGGGCTGGAACCCGGGCAGCCAGCGGGAGTTTTTCACGATGGACGAACTGGTGGAAGCTTTCAGCGTCGAAGGGCTCTCCAAGTCCCCCGCCATCTTTGACATCGACAAGCTGACCTGGTTCAATTTCGACTATATCCGCCGGATGGACCCGGACGCCTACTTCCAAAAGGCGCTCCCCTGGTTTGAGCGGGCCCTGTCCGGCGCGGTCGGGGACCTCAGGCGCCTGGCGGAACTGATGCAGCCCCGCACCGAAGTGTTCAACCGCATCCCGGACATGGTGATTTTCCTGAAAGACCTCCCGGAGTACGGGCTGGAACTGATGGACAACAAAAAGCAGAAGAGCGGGCTGGACACCGCCCCCAAAGCGCTGGAACTGGCACTGGAACTGCTGGGCAGCGTCCAGGAATGGACGGAAAGCGCGATCCATGAGGCGCTGATCCCCGGCATCGCCGGGGCGGGGATGAAGAACGGCACCGTGCTCTGGCCCCTGCGCGTCGCGCTCTCAGGCCAGCTTTCCACCCCCGGCGGGGCGATCGAGATCGCTTACCTCCTGGGGCGGGAAGAAACCTTCCGGCGCCTGGGCCTCGCCATGACCAGGCTCAAAAGCGCCGGGCCGGGACAAAGCGTCACCGGCTGAACATTTCCCGGCCTGAACCCCCGGTTTGCCCTTGTCCGCTGACGATTCGGCGTGTATAATACCATCAGAGAAATCTGGAGGTGGATATAGATGAAATCCGTACCAATCAAACTCAGTTTCGCCGAAGAGGTGAAGACCTTTGTCAACGTGGCCAACCGCTACAACTATGACATGGACCTGCGCGCCGGGCGGCACGTGGTGGACGCCAAGTCCATCCTGGGGATTTTTTCCCTGGACCTGAGCAAGCCCATCACGCTGGAGGTCTATTCCGAGGACTGCGACGACCTGCTCAACGACCTGAAGGCCTTTATCGTCTGACCCTCAGGCGCCCGTGCCCGGACCGGACCCTTTTGCCTGCCCCGCGCGGACGCGCGTTATTGGCAGGCTTCTTAAATTGAGCGGTTGACAGGCCGGGATACAGGCGGAAGGACGGGGACGGTCCTTCCTCAGAAAATCCATGCGCCTTGAACCGTAAAAATTCAATGAAATAAGGAGGCGGCAAATGGCCAGGATCATCGGTGAAGCGCTCCCGAACATGCCCTGGGAGGACAGGCCGGCCGGCAGCGGCGCGCCCGTATGGCGCTACAGCAGGAACCCCATTATCAACAGGGATGCCATCCCGTCCAGCAACAGCGTGTTCAACTCCGCCGCCGTGCCCTTCAGGGGGGAGTTCGCCGGGGTGTTCCGCTGCGACAACAAGGCGCTGGAGATGAACCTGTTCGCAGGCTTCAGCAAGGACGGCGTCCGCTGGGACATCGACCATGAGCCGATCCGTTTCCTGGGCGACCCCGAAGTCACGAAGCTGGAATACCGCTACGACGCCCGGGTATGCAGGCTGGAAGACCGGTATTACATGACCTGGTGCAACGGCTCCCACGGGCCGACCATCGGCGTCGGCTGGACGGAGGATTTCAAAACCTTCCACCAGCTGGAAAATGCCTTCCTGCCCTACAACCGCAACGGCGTGCTCTTCCCCCGGCGGATCCGCGGCGAGTACCTGATGCTCAGCCGGCCTTCGGATACCGGGCACACGCCTTTCGGCGACATCTTCATCAGCCGCAGCCCGGACCTGGTCCACTGGGGAAAGCACCGCCACGTCTTCGGCACCGCGGGGGGCTGGCAGTCCACCAAGGTGGGCGCGGGCCCCACGCCCATTGAGACGGATGAGGGATGGCTGATGATCTACCACGGCGTCATCACCACCTGCAACGGCTTTGTCTACCGCTTCGGCGCGGCGCTGCTGGACCTGGACGAGCCATGGAAGGTCATCACCCGCGGGGCCTGGTACCTGATGGGCCCGGAAACGCTGTACGAGACCGCCGGGGACGTGCCCGGCGTCGCTTTCCCCTGCGCCGCGCTGACAGACGCGCCCAGCGGCCGCATCGCCATCTATTACGGCTGCGCGGACACGGTGACGGGCCTTTGCTTCACCACGGCGGACGGGGTGCTCCGCTTCATCCGCGAACATCCCATGGAGGTGAAATAATGATCCTCGTCGACGCGCACGCCGACACGCTGTTCCGCATGGCGGAGGAGCCTGGGGAGCGCTGTGACCTGAGCCTGGAGCGGCTGAACAGGGGCGGGGTCAGCCTGCAGGTGCTGGCCATGTACGTGGGCGGCGACCCGAAGCCCGAAGCGGTCAGCGCCCTGTTCCAAAGGATGCTCCTGGTTTACCGGGGCCTGCTGAAAGACGGCTGGGTCCAGGCGGACGACCCGGCGGAAGCCGTGGGCGGCGAAACCCGCTTCATGCTGTCCGTGGAGGGCTGCGAGCCTTTTGAAAAAGGCCTGGCGAAGATCAGGGAGTACAGGGCCCTGGGCGTCAGGATGGCGGCGCTCACCTGGAATTATGAGAACGCGCTGGGCACCCCCGCCTGCCTGAATGAAACGGACGGGCTGAAGCCCTATGGTTTCAGGGCCGTGAAAGAAATGCAGCGCCTGGGCATCGCCGTGGACGTGTCCCACCTGAACATTGCCGGGTTTTACGACCTGCTCAACAAAACGGACAAGCCGCCCCTGGCCAGCCATTCCTGCTGCCGGGCGCTTCGCGGGCATACCCGCAACCTGACGGACAGGCAGCTGAAAGACCTCTTTGCCGCCGGGGGGTGGGTCGGCGTGAATTTCTACCCGAGTTTCCTGGCCGATGACGTCAAGCCCTGTACGGTCGATACGGTGGTCGACCATATCGACCACATGCACCAGATGGGCGGCGCGGGGATGGTCGGCTTCGGGAGCGATTTTGACGGCAT
>CAZJCB010000064.1:0-2241 GCA_964544245.1 uncultured Christensenella sp. | reverse complement strand
GGGGCAGGCGTCTGTCAGGAAGTGGTATAGCCTCATTTCCCAGACGCGGTGGGTGAAGACGTGCCGGGCGGTCCCGAGGCCGGCCGCCTGTCCCGCCAAAGGCGATACCTGCCGCGCCGCGGCCAGGGCGGCCGCTTCGCCGCCGTCCCCTTCCGTGAGCAGGAACACGTACAGGCCCCTGAGCAGCGCCTGCTGCCGCCTGATGAGCAGCATACGGTCCCCCTGCTGCAGGAGGGCGACGCCGACCGGGATGACAGCCGGCGGCTTTTTTTCCTTTATCACGGGCAGGCGGGCGGGATCCCCGTCCCTGTACGCCAGGCAGTCCCCGCGCAGCGGGCAGCGCAGGCAGTCCGGCGTCCCCGGCAGGCACACGGTGGCCCCCAGGTCCATCAGCGCCTGGTTCATATCCCCCGCGCCGGCCCGCGGCATCAGCGCCCTGCCCAGTTCCAGCAGCCTGCGCTTCGCCCGGGGGCTGGAGACCTCTTCCTCCACCAGGAACAGCCGGCTGATGACGCGGTTCAGGTTGCCGTCCATGGCCGGCACCGGCTCGTCATAGGCGATGGACGCGATGGCCGCGGCGGCGTAGGGGCCCACGCCGGGAAGCTTCCGCAGGCCTTCCGCGCTGAGGGGGAACACACCGCCCATCTCCGCCGCCACCGTCTTCGCCGCCCTGTGCAGGTTGCGCGCGCGGGCGTAGTACCCCAGCCCTTCCCAGGCCTTGAGCACCTCATCCTCCCCGGCGCGGGCCAGCGCGGCCACGTCCGGGAACCTTTCAAGAAAGCGCTCGTAATAGGGCCCCGCCGTCTCGGTCCGGGTCTGCTGGAGCATGATTTCAGACAGCCAGACCCTGTAGGGATCCTTCGTGCCCCGGAACGGGAAGGCGCGCTTGTTCAGCCCGTACCAGGCGAGCAGGCTCCCGGTGATCCTGCCGGCTTTGGACTCGTACGCCGCCATCTATTCCGCGTTTTCGCGCGCCTGCATGCGGCGGAAATACTCGTACTCGGAAGATAATTCCCCATGCAGCTTCAGGGAGTCCCAGAGGCTGTTGTTCCCCGTCAGCATGGCCTTGAGCATCACGGAGGGAGTGCCGCTGTCGCGGAAGCTGTCCAGGAAGCTGTTCAGCATGCCCTTGGGGAAGCCCGCCATCAGCATCATCTCCGTCCGGAAGCCTTCGCCCTCATAGGGCTCGCCCTTCCTGTCCTCCAGCCCGCACAGCGCGGCCAGCGTTTCGCGGTATTCCTCCGGGCTCACCACAAAGGGCCTGATCCCCAGCTTTTCCGCCAGCCCGGCGACAGCCTCCGCCCTCTCCCCCGCCATGTTCCAGCACAGCACGATGGGTCGCGTCATGTCAAAACGTCCTTTCCCGTAAAGTATGACAGCATCATACCACATCAAGCGCCCGTCCGGCCCTCCCCATGCCTTGACTGCGGCGCGCCCGTGCTTTAGGATGGGAACAATTTCCGCGCTTGAGAAGGAGGCTCCCTTGAAGAAGAACGACACGCTCCGCATGACCCTGGCCGCCATGTTCCTGGCGCTGGGCCTGCTGCTGCCCTTCCTGACCGGCAACAACCGCCAGCTGGGCAACCTGCTCAGCCTGATGCACATCCCGGTGCTCCTGTGCGGCTTTGTCTGCGGCTGGCCTTACGGGCTGGCGGTCGGGCTCATCACCCCGCTGCTGCGCTCCCTGCTCGTCGGGATGCCCCCGATGGTGCCCGTCGCCCTGGCGATGGCCTTTGAACTGGCCGCCTACGGCGCGCTGGCCGGCCTGCTCTACGCCAGGCTGCCCAAAACCACTCCCTCCCTCTTCCTGGCCCTGGTCCTGTCCATGCTGCTGGGCCGGCTGGTCTGGGGCATCGCCAGCTTCGTGCTCTTCACCGTGATGGGCAACCCCTTCACCCTTACGATGTTCTGGGCGGCGGCCTTCGCCACGCCCTGGCCGGGCATCCTTCTGCAGATCGCGCTGATCCCGGCGGTCCTGCTGGCGTTGAAGGGGGCGAAACTCTTCCCTCTGAAGGATTGATCAAGGGATTTGAAGAGACCGGGGCGACCATGGGGGATCCCATCCCCCGGTTCCGCAATCTCAATCGTCACGGAACTCCGCGCCTGGCGGGCGCTCGTTCCGCTCGCTTGGATGGACTCCTCCCTTGACCCGGAATCTTTCAATAAAGGCAGGAAATCATACTTCAAGACAACCTTGGAGAACACATTCTTACAGCAACGCCTCCCGGATCCGGGAGGCGT
>CAZJCB010000063.1:0-10785 GCA_964544245.1 uncultured Christensenella sp. | reverse complement strand
TGTGCACGGCGCTGAGCGTCCTGAGCCTCCTGCCCTTCTGGCTGATGATCGTCAATTCCACGCGTTCCACCTATCAGATTCAGCAAGGCATGTCGCTCATTCCCAGCACCCATTTTATCAACAACCTGAACATACTGACCGGCAAGCAGTTTGACATCATGATCGGCTTCAAAAACAGCGCAATCATCGCGTTCGGTTCTACCCTGCTGAGCGTCTATTTCTCCGCTCTGACAGCTTACGGGCTGTCTGTCTACAGTTTCAGGGGCAGCAAGTTCCTGTACAGCTTCATTCTGGCCATTATCATGATCCCCGGACAGGTCACCGCGACGGGTTTTTATATGTTTATGTATCGCCTCGACCTTGTCAACAGCTATATACCGCTGATCATCCCAGCCATCGCGGCTCCGGGTACGGTTTTCTTCCTCAAGCAGTACCTGAGCTCGAACCTGCAGATTTCGCTGGTCGAAGCTTCTCGCATTGACGGCGCGGGAGAGTTCTTTACCTTCAACAAGATTGTCATGCCCCTTATGATGCCGGCCATGGCGACAATGGGCATCATGGCTGTGATCGGCTCCTGGAACAACTACCTTACGCCCCTGATGCTGCTGAGCAAACCCACCATGAAGACCTTGCCCATGATGGTCAAGGAGCTGCGCGGCGACATCTATCGTACCGAGTTCGGTTCCATCTATGTGGGCCTTACGCTGACAGCGCTCCCTTTAATGATCATTTACTTTGCGCTGAGCAAATATATTATCGCAGGCGTAGCCGTCGGCGGCGTAAAAGAATGATCAAAAGCAAACAGGCTGGAGCTGGAACGAGACAGCAAAAATGGCAATATGTCTTTTATTTCAAGACAACGCTTGCTAAAACGGATGAGCGTAGTTGGAGTCTCATGAGAAATCTGTGCAATTCGAAAAAATTGCACGCGAATTGCACAAAAAATTGCACAACCCGCAGCCCTTGATAAACCTCACTTTTTTGACCCTTTTTGCCCTCTTGTGCAATTTGTGCAATTTTTTCAGGGAAAAAGTGTAAAAGCAGAATGAGAAGATGGAGAGCGGCAATATTAAAGTGGAGAATTAATCGCACAAATTGCACGGATACCAGAATATCCATCAATATTGATAGCGCTATCAACGCTTGAGGCCTTGTGCAATTTTCAGTGCAATTACCAGAACAGACAAGTAAAATTGCACAGGCAGGCACAGCGCCTGCATCCCTGGAGCGGTGTCTTCATGACAGGGGAAAATAATAAAGCCCGAATCCACAATGACTGTGAAAGTTTTTTCGCTCGCTCCTGAATTGCCTGATTGTCATTTGATGGTAATGGTTTTTCGTCATTCACCCAAACGATGTTATTTCCCCGCAATTTATGAAGCGGAAAAGGTTGAAATTACGGTCATCGCATGGAGGCTGTTTCATCCGGTCCGATATGAAACGGATGACTGATTGGCACTCCGTGCATGAGAGTGCCAATTTCGGATTGCCAGAACGCTTTCCTGGTGGTATAATCACAGTATAAATAAGCAGCACGGAGGGTTTCATTACATGGCCAGGGAAAAGCAAACAGTACAAAAAGGCAGCATCTCCATTGAAGCGAAGAACATCATGCCGGTCATCAAACGATGGCTGTATTCGGATAAGGACATATTTCTCAGGGAAATCGTATCCAACGGCGTAGACGCGGTCACCAAGCTCCGAATGACGGGCGGTGGGAGCAACGAGGAACTGAAGGTGGTCGTCACCCTTGACCGGAAAAGGGGCGAGATCTGTGTCTGGGACAACGGCATCGGCATGACCGCGGAAGAAGTGGACCAGTATATCAACCAGGTCGCGTTTTCAAGCGCTGAAGAGTTCCTGAAGAACTACACGGGTGAAGACGCGTCAGGGATCATCGGCCATTTCGGCCTGGGTTTCTACTCAGCTTTCATGGCGGCAGAAAAGGTCACCATCGACACCCTGTCCAGCCAGGACGGGGCGGAACCCGTTCGGTGGGTCAGCGAAGACGGGATGAGCTATGAGATGTCACGCGGCAGCCGTTCCGAGCGCGGCACCACCATCACGATGAAGCTGAACGAGGAGGAAAAGGGATTCCTGGAGGGCGACAACGCGCGCTCCGTGTTGGAGAAATACTGCGGATATATGTCCGTACCCGTGTTTTTTGAAGACCCTGAAGACATCAAGCGCCGCAGGGACGACGCGAAAAAACTCGCGGCAGAGAAACTGAAGGAAGAAAAGAAGAGGAAAAAAGAGCAGGAGAAAGCCGCTAAAAAGGGGGAAGGGCAGGAGGATGCCGCGGAGCCTGAAGAGGAGGAAGCGGATGACCTCGCGGTGGACAGCCTGCCTGAGGACGTGGCAGAGGGAGCAATCGGTCCCGTCCTCATCAACGAGATCCATCCGCTCTGGCTCAAGGCTCCCAAAGACTGCACGGAGGAAGAATACAAGGAAACCTTCCGCAAGCTTTTCCACACCTGGGAAGACCCTCTGTTCTGGATCCACCTGAACGTGGACTATCCCTTCAACCTCAAGGGCATCCTCTACTTTCCACGGATCAAGCGCGATTTTTCTGGACAGGACGGTGAGATCAAACTCTTCAACCGCCAGGTGTTTGTCGCGGACAACATCAAGGAAGTCATCCCGGAGTTCCTGATGGTCCTCAAGGGTGTGATCGACTGCCCGGACCTGCCGCTGAACGTTTCCCGCTCTTTCCTGCAGAACGACGGTTATGTCCGCAAGCTTTCCGCGCACATCGTCAAAAAGGTGGCTGATAAACTGAACGGCCTCTTCTCGACCGAACGGGAAACCTACCAGAAGTACTGGGACGACATCCATCCCTTCATCAAATTTGGCTGCATCCAGGACCGGAAGTTCTTCGATGCGGTAAAGGGATCCCTGCTGCTGAAAACGACCAGGGAAGAATACCTGACCCTGGATGAGTATAAGGCCAGGAACGGCGGGAAAGCTGAGAAAAAGGCGTATTACACCACGGACGCGGCTCGCCAGGCGGCCAGCATCGCCCCCTTTGAAGCCAAGGGCATCGACGTGGCGGTCCTGGACACGATGATCGACGTCAACTACATGTCGTTCCTTGAGTATTCAGGCGGCGCTGACCTCAGTTTCATGCGCGTTGACGCGGATGTTAAAGGCCTTCAGGAGGAGAGCGAGGAGGGCAGGCACCTCAGCCAGGAAACGCTTGAGAAACGTGTCCGGGAGGTGCTGGGCATGCCCGACCTGGTGGTCCGGCTGGAAGCGCTCAGCGACAGGGAAACGCCGGGAATGCTGACGGAGGACGAACAACTGCGGCGTTATAAGGACATGAGCCGCATCTATGGCGAAAAGAACATGTTCCCGGAGCGCTACACGCTGGTTCTGAACCGGGCAAATCCCAGCGTGCAGGCCATCGCTTCCATGGAAGAAGGGGAAAAGCAGGCGCTGCTGATCTCCCAGGTCTTTGACCTGGCGAGGCTGTCATCCCGCCCGCTTGAAGGGGATGAACTCCGCGCCTTTATGAAGCGCAGCAACAGGCTGGTTGACCTGCTGGCCAGGCAGGACCATGGCGGCAGTGCAGAGGAGGGCGTCAATGAGGAAAGTTGATTTTGGAAAGACCGGTTACCGGGTCTCCCCGGTCATTTATGCCGGTATCGTCAGCATGAATGAGGACCAGGCTGATTCGGACCGCTATGTGTCCGCTGTCGTTGAGGCGGGCGTCAACTATTTTGACGTAGCGCCCAGCTACGGAAACGCGGAGGTCATCCTTGGCCATTCCCTGAAGCCCCACAGAAAGGACGTCTACCTTGCCTGCAAGACCGAAAAACGGAGGGCGGACGAGGCGGAAAAGGAACTGAGCAACTCCCTCAGGAACCTTCATACGGACTGGTTTGACCTCTACCAGCTGCACGCGGTGACGACGCCCGCGGATGTTGAGAAGGCGTTCGGCCCGGGCGGAACGATGGAGCTGCTCATCAGGCTGAAAGAAAAGGGCATTGTCCGTAAAATCGGTTTCAGCGCGCACAGCGAGCGGGCCGCGTTGGAATGCCTGAAGCTGTATCCCTTTGACTCGGTGATGTTCCCCCTCAACTGGATGCTTCATCTCGGCCAGGACATCGGGAGCGGACTGAGCGATGCCGCCGGGGCGCAGGGCTTCGCGCTCATTGCCATCAAGGCGATTGTTGAACGCGCCTGGCTGAACGCTGACGAGCGGAATCATTCGCCCTGGCCGAAGTCCTGGTGCAAACCCTTTGACCTTGCTGACAAGGCGCTCCGCGTCGCGGCCATGAAATATACGCTGAAGATGGGGGCGGACG
Organism: uncultured Christensenella sp.; assembly: GCA_964544245.1. GTDB lineage: Bacteria > Bacillota > Clostridia > Christensenellales > Aristaeellaceae > UBA6115. The sequence continues at coordinate 6,478 of CAZJCB010000063.1, read as the reverse complement.
TGCTGATACCCCCGGGGAACTGGGAATGCCAGCAGTTCATGATGGATCACATCGGCGAATGCCTGGACAATCCACTCTCAGGGGAGGAACTCGCCCTGCTGAACGCCCATCTGCCCAAAGTGGCGGGTCACCCCTTCTTTGACAGGCCAACGGTGCCTGGCCGGAGTAAGGCGCTACGCATTGAAAAACAGGGCCGGCGGGTTTCGCCGGCTCTCGTCTAATCGCTTGCTGATTGGATGCCGGTGTCAGCCGCCCTTGATGATCCGCATGAAAAATCCGTCGTTCCTGAACATGCCGGCAATCGAGCTGGATTGCAGGTACAGGGTAAATCTGTCGTCCGGGACGATCACCTGGATCAGTGGAATCAGCAGCACCAGCAGGTAACAGATGGCCGCGCCGCGCGCCAGGCCGAACAGGCCGCCGGCCAGCCAGTCCAGCTGCCTGAGGATGGGAAACTCGAACACGTGCCTGATGAGGGATATGACCAGCAGCCACGCCAGGTAGGCGGCTGCGAAGCAGGCAAGGAAGCAGAGGATGCCGATGACGGCCTGGATGAGCGTACTGGACACGTAATCATTCACGGTAGCCAGCCCCTGTCCCTGGAAAGCGCGGGTCAGGATATTGTCCCTCAGCATATGCTCGATCGGCTGGGGCAGGGCCACGCTGCTCAGGATGGTGTCCAGCATGCTGCCCCCGCCGCTGACGTTGGTGATGGGGGAACTGGCGAGTTCGTAGTCGCCCACCCTGACCACCGCGTCGGAATAGTTGGCGAGCAATCCGGTGACTGACTGGTTGCCCGAAACAATCGCGGCCAGCCGCGGACCGAACATGAGGGCTGCCAGGAGCGATAGGCCCATCCCCATCAGGCTGGCCGCCGACTGGATAAAGCCATGGTAAAAGCCATAGACAACACTGATGGCCAGCACAAACAGCAGGACTCCGTCAATTATGTTCAATACGTTTCCTCCGTCTTCATGGCAGCGACACCAGGTATACTTCCTGGCCACAGCTGACCAGCACAGCACCGTTTGACAGTGAGCCGATATAGCCCGTTACGGGGTCTTTCAACGGGAGTTTCAGCGCGGAAAAACGCTGCGCGTTGAGCTCCGCCCTGTAAACTGTATCTGATGAAATGGCGAAGATGCTGCCGCCCCTGAGCCCCGCGCCGACGCAGCTGTCCGGCAGGGTATACCTGCTGTCTTTCTTGCCGCTGGTCAGCACGCGCAGCTCCGTGATTCTTTGTTCTTGCGCTGTCTGGAGCACCGGCGCAAACAGCATCGAGGCGTCTCCTGCCCCAGTCGCGCTGTCAACCAATTGCCAGCCATAGACCAGCTGCTTTGAAAAGGGGTCCAGCGTTCCGCGGTAGTCGTAGAGGTTCAGGTCCCTTGTGTTGATGACGTGCAGCTTCTCACCGGAGTACAGCACCTGATAGGTGATCTCTTCGCCCAGGTCCACCTCACCGGTGTTCATGGCGCCCACCCGGTAAATGTTCATGACCGTCATCGGCGCGATGCCGTATACGTCAAGCGCCGTGGTCCACAGGTAGTTGCCGCCCTCAAAAAAATCCAGGTCAAGGATCATCTTGTCCGCATAGGCGACGGTCTCAGAGTCGACCGCAAGCCCGTTGACGTCCTTGACGACCAGCGTAGGGCTGAACCCCTCGCCGACCACCGCCGCGACGTATTGCTTCCCAGGCTTGGCGAATTGGATGGGGTCAGATAGCCTGTCGTTGTAGGTGGCTCGGCCGCTGCGGTCCAGGATGTGCAGGTGTGCACCGATCCAGGCGGTCACGGTCGTGTCGCTTGCCGTAAACCTGGCGCCCGGGCCAAGCGCGTACTTCCATTGCTCCGTACCGTTTGCGTTCAGGCAGAAAAGCGTCGTTCCGTCGTAATAGAGGACCTGGTCTCCGAAAGGCGTTACCTGCTGGGAGACGACGCAGCGCAGCTTTCTTGCGCTCAAACTCCTTGGCCCCCCGCCAAATACGCCCAGGACGTACAAAATCAAGGCCGTGACGATGATCATGGCCGATAAGGTAACTAAAAACCTGAACCTGTTGCCACGTTCGCCTTCGCGATTCATGCCTGCCCTCCCGATGCGCGCTCCTGAGGATTATAAGCCCGCGGGCAAGGCAGGTCAAACAAGCGCACCCAACGCCGCCGTGCTCATCCGCCCGTACTCAGCCTTGTCTGAAGGGACCGGCTGATCTGGAATATCTTCCGATACAGCGCTGTCAGGTCAGCTCTGCGTTTCTCCTCCGCCTGCCCGCAAAGGCGCGTGATGATTTCCTTTTCACGCCCGGGCTGGCGCACCTGAAGCCCATGCGCCGCCTTATACCTGGCGATTTCCTCCACAACGGCCAGGCGCCGAAGGAACAGCGCTGCCAGGGCGTCGTCGATCCTGTTCAGTTCCTCCCTGGATTCCATCAGGTCCATCCCTATGCCTCCATTCTTTTGGATGATATGGTATCATGATTCGTGGCATCCTGCGAATCCCGCAACGAATTTGACATTGGCATTCTGGTCGGCAGGGCGTAAAAAAGTCGCCGGAAGCGTTGACAAAACTGATGTTCAGGATGTAAGATAATAAAGTTGCCTGTCGTATGGCAGCAAACCCAGCCCATGGAGGAGAGGATGAGCATTGACCTTGTCGGCCCGCAGCATCGCGCGGTGGGCTTGAAGCAAACGCTCAAGGCCATCCGCTCCGGACGCGCCGATTTGGTTTATCTGGCCGGGGACGCAGATGAGGAACTGATCCGTCAGGTGCGGGATGAGGCTGCCTCAAGGGGGATCCCGCATGAGACGGTCCCGACAATGAGTGCGCTTGGCAAAATCTGCCGCATCCAGGTTCCGGCTGCCGCCGCTGCCAGACTGAGGGCTGACTGACAAGGACTATATATTCCCATGGGTTGCGGGAATATTTATAGGAGGAGACCTGTTCAGCAGGCTCCGATCAAAAATCAGGAGGTGCTCCCATTGCCAACGATCAATCAATTGATCCGTAAGGGACGCAAAAAGGTAGTCAAGAAATCCGATGCGCCGATCCTGCAGGGATGCCCGCAAAAGCGCGGTGTTTGCCTGTCCGTGAAGACGACAACACCCAAGAAGCCGAATTCGGCCCTGCGCAAAATCGCGAGGATCCGCCTGACCAGCCAGATTGAGGGCACGTGCTATATTCCTGGCATCGGTCATAACCTGCAGGAACACAGCGTAGTGCTCATCCGCGGCGGCCGCGTCCGCGACCTGCCCGGCGTCAGGTATCACATTATCCGCGGCACGCTGGATACAGCCGGCGTTGCCAAGCGCAATCAGGGCCGTTCGCTGTACGGCACAAAACGCCCGAAGAAATAACCGCATTGAAACCGGATAGGCCGCGGCGCGCCTGCGGAAGCATCCCGTGTGGAAATGCGGGACATGGCAGGACGTCTGTGCAAGGCCTGATGCCGGAAGGCGTTTCATAGGGACGCCGGTGGTCTACGGCAAGCAAATGTATCATTCAAGAGGAGGGAATTATGCCCCGTCGCGGATTTATCCCCAAACGTGAGGTGCTACCGGACCCGATGTACGGAACGGTGACCGTCACAAAGCTGATCAACCAGATGATGATGGATGGCAAGCGCGGCGTCGCGCAGAACGTATGCTATTCTGCCTTTGGCATGGTCAAGGAAAAGACCAGCAAAGAACCTGGAGACGTTTTCCAGGAAGCGCTGAACAATATTCTCCCCCAGTTGGAAGTCAAGGCACGCCGCGTCGGCGGCGCCACCTACCAGGTCCCGATCGAAATCCGCCCCGAACGCAGGCAGACCCTTGCCCTGCGCTGGCTGGTGGAGTTCAGCCGCAAGCGCGGCGAGCGGACCATGGCGGAACGGCTGGCGGGCGAACTGATGGACGCTGCCAACAACACCGGCAACGCCGTCAAGCGCAAGGAAGAAATGCACCGCATGGCTGAAGCCAACAAAGCGTTTGCGCATTACCGCTGGTAAGGCAAACCCGGTTTCGCCGCATTAAGGAGTAAACTTTTCATGCTCAGAGATTTCCCCCTGGAGAAAGTTCGGAACATCGGCATCATGGCCCACATCGACGCCGGCAAGACGACGACGACCGAACGCATCCTGTTCTATACCGGCCGTGTCCACCGCATGGGCGAGACCCATGAGGGCGGAGCGACCATGGACTGGATGGACCAGGAAAAAGAACGCGGGATCACCATCACGTCCGCCGCTACGACGGCTGTCTGGAAAGATCACCACGTGAACATCATTGACACTCCCGGACATGTTGATTTCACTGTCGAGGTAGAGCGTTCCCTGCGCGTGCTGGACGGCGCTGTCGCCGTATTCTGCGCAAAGGGCGGCGTTGAGCCGCAGAGCGAAACGGTCTGGCGCCAGGCCAACAAGTATGTCGTGCCGCGCATCGCCTATGTGAACAAAATGGATATCATTGGCGCGGATTATTTCCGCGTCATCAACATGCTCAACGAGCGCCTGAGCGCAAACGCAATCCCTGTCCAGCTGCCCATCGGCAGCGAGGGCACTTTTTCCGGCATCATTGACCTGGTTCGCATGAAAGCGGAAGTATACTATGACGACGACGGAAAAGACATCCGTGAGGAAGAAATTCCGGGAGAACTTCAAGCGCTGTCCGAGGAATACCGTGAAAAACTTATCGACGCAGTGGTTGGCACTGACGAAGGGCTGATGGCCAAGTATTTTGCCGGCGAAGAGATTACCAGGGAAGACCTGATCAAAGCCATCCGGACAGCCACCATCGCCTGTGAGATGACCCCTGTCCTTTGCGGGACATCCTACCGCAACAAGGGCGTGCAGCCCTTGCTGGACGCGATCTGCGATTTCATGCCCTCCCCGCTGGATATCCCTTCCACCCGCGGAATCGACCCCAGGAAAGACAATATGGAGATCGTCCGCCATCCCAGCGACGACGAGCCTTTCTCCGCTCTTGCATTCAAGATCGCGGTCGACCCCTTTGTGGGAAAACTCGCTTTCTTCCGCGTCTATTCCGGGCAGATATCCGCCAATTCCTATACTTACAATTCCACCAAGGGCAAACGTGAGCGTTTCAGCCGCATCCTGCGCATGCATTCCAATCACCGTGAAGACGTCGAAAGCGTCTTTACCGGGGATATCGCGGCGGCGGTCGGCCTGAAAGACACCACCACCGGCGACACGCTGTGCGATGAAAAGGCGCCGATCATCCTTGAGACGCTGGAGTTCCCAGAGCCGGTCATCAAGGTGGCCATCGAGCCCAAGACCAAGGCAGGCCAGGAAAGGCTGAGTTATGCGCTCTCCCGCCTGGCGGAAGAAGACCCCACCTTTAAAAACTTCACTGACCACGAAACCGGACAGACCATCATCGCCGGGATGGGCGAACTGCACCTGGAGATTATTGTGGACCGCATGATGCGTGAATTCCGTGTGGAGGCCACCATCGGCAGGCCCCAGGTCGCCTACAAGGAAACCATCCGCAGGACCGCCATCGGCGAAGGCAGGCACATAAAGCAGACCGGCGGCCACGGCCAGTACGGCCACTGCGTCATCACACTGATGCCGACGGCGCCCGGCGAAGGTTACAGCTTTGAAAACCGCATCGTCGGCGGGGTCATCCCAAGGGAGTTCATCTCTCCGATCGACGCGGGCATCAAGGAAGCTTCGCAGTCCGGTATCCTCGGCGGGTACGAGGTCGTTGACTTCAAAGCCGCGGTGACGGACGGCTCCTACCATGACGTCGACTCATCCGAAATGGCGTTCAAGATCGCAGGTTCCCTGGCGTTCAAGGACGCGATGAAGAAAGCGGAAAGTGTACTGCTGGAACCCATGATGAAAGTTGAGGTCATCGTGCCCGACCAGTATATGGGCGACGTCATCGGGGACCTGAGCTCACGGCGCGGCCGCATCGAATCCTATGAAGCCCGTTTAGGGGACCAGGTCATCCATGCCTATGCCCCGCTGAGTGAAATGTTCGGTTACGCAACTGACCTGAGGAGCCGGACGCAGGGCCGCGGCATGTTTACGATGTCCTTTGACCATTACGCTGAAGTACCCAAACTGATCGTTGAAAAAGTTCTCGGTCGCTGACCAGGCACCTGAATACAAAGCAATCCAAGGAGGCAAACCATGGCAAAACAGAAATTCGAGCGCAACAAGCCGCACGTGAACATCGGCACGATCGGCCACGTAGACCACGGCAAGACGACGCTGACGGCAGCCATCACGATGGTGCTGGCCAAGGCGGGGAACGCCGAGGCGATGAGGTATGACCAGATCGACAAAGCGCCGGAAGAGAAGGCTCGCGGGATCACGATCAACACTTCCCACGTGGAGTACCAGACCGACAAGCGCCACTATGCGCACGTCGACTGCCCCGGCCACGCTGACTACGTCAAGAACATGATCACCGGCGCCGCGCAGATGGACGGCGCGATCCTGCTGGTGTCCGCGCCCGACGGCCCGATGCCGCAGACGCGT
>CAZJCB010000062.1:0-10838 GCA_964544245.1 uncultured Christensenella sp. | reverse complement strand
TAGCTACGCCTGGCAGCGTTATAAAACGGACCTGTTTCCACTTGGAAGCACCATCGATCATAGCAGCTTCAAACTGTTGAGGATCCAGTGCTGAGATCGCAGCAAGGTACACGATGGTCCCCCATCCTGCCTCCTTCCACATGGAAGACCAAACCAGCACCTCGCGAAACCAGTTCTCATCCATCATGAACCGGATTGGTTTCCCGCCTGCGCGCTCTAGCAACCGGTTTACCAGACCTCCGTTGACCGCTAGCATACCTGAAAAAATCCCCCCAATGATGACCCAGGAGAGAAAATGCGGAAGGTAAAGCGCTGTCTGGGCACTCCGGCGGAACCATCTGACGCGGATTTCATTCATCATTAGCGCCAGAATCAGAGGGCCTGGAATCCAGTACAGCAACTTGTAAAGATTAATAACCAGAGTGTTACGAAGAACCCTGAAAAACTCCGGGTTAGTAAAGGCAGCCTCGAAATGTTTCAGCCCCACGAAGGGACTGCCGGCAATGCCTTTAAAGATGTTGTGGTCCTGAAAAGCAATAAGAATCCCGTTCATGGGCACATATTTGAATACAAAAGTTACCACAGCGGCTGGGATGAGGAAGAGATATAACTCCCACCAGCTCTCCCTAGAGCTCCGCGCAAGCCAGGTGCCTTTATTCCCTATTCGGTTTGTTGTCATCATGTTCTCCCTGTCTTTTCATCGCATCCTGAGCTTCCACCGGCAGCATTGCGTTTGACTCTTCAATGTCAACCCAATCAACCAATCTGCGCAAAGCTCTGTCCGCCCTGAATCAGTGAAAATTCGGCAGCCTGAGCCAATATCCTCTTGGGATGGGAGGTCATGCGCTTCAGTTCCATCGCGGCCTCTGAATCTCCTGAGAGCAAGAGCGCGCGGAAAATCAGAAAGCGCAGGATATCAAAGCGTTCACTCAGCAGGGGATCTTCATCATCCAGGTTAAGTTCCGGCAACGCCAACAAACGCTTAAGCAAAGGAATCATCCGCGAGTCTTTGCGGCACAGCGCGATATTGCAGAAGCTCTCACAATAGGGGAAGATGCCTGCGCGCAAGCTGCGCCAATCCCTCTGCGCACCTTCCAGGCGCTTCAGGACCATTTGGAGCAAGGGCAGCACGTCCGTGCCCGGCGCGTTGGAAAGACTGTTGAGCAGATAGACAGCTTCAGGCATCAAGCCATGGTCGGGCAATAACTGGCCATAGCGAACTGAGCCCTTCCGGGCCGGCAGCCCGGATTCCGCGTCAAATATTTGAAAAATGGCCTTGACGACTGTATCGACCCCGGTTTCATCATTGTGCCATAACATCAGCCGGGCAAGTGTCAGGCTGAGGGTTGGTTCATCTGATTTAAGCCAGGCCTCCCGGAGCGGTGGAAGCGCGTCATCTGCAGGAGCCAGCATCAGTCGAGCAATCGGCGATATGTCCTCTGTCCATAATAATGGATCCATCTCCAGCCATTCCCAGGGTTCATCCCCACGCAAGTCAAGCGCGGTCCTGCGCAGGTCTGCCGGCGGAAACCGAAGTGGATACTCCCCCGCTCCGCCAGCCCGGCGGACCTCGTCCTCAATGTTTTTTACCTGCCAGGCCGGTTTCATTTCCTTGACAGATAATGTGGCCAATGCCGCCAGGGCGAGTCCCTGTGACTGGAGATCCGGCTGCATTCGAACAGCCGGGAACGCATCGTGTGTACAGGAGAAAGCTTTGCCACCGACCAGGAGTCCTCCGATGGGAGCGCCGTCCAGATCAGTGGGAATAACAGCGCCCATAGGGACGGAGATTCTCATGTTTGGCGGCAGAAAGCCAAAATTGACCAGGTCGGAGACAATCCTGCCCTTAGGGTCATAGTTGCTGAAGCATGCATACAGCGGTTCTTCATGGTTCTCATGAAGCAACGCTCCCTTGAGGGTTACTGTGGAGAGTCCGACTATATGACGGGATTCCCTTGCCGCCGTATAGAGCCCGTGATCAAACATCTCTCCGCCCAGCTGGCGGGCGGCCAGGATAAAGCGCGTGTGGTCCAGCGGGTCGCCCAAGTGGACCATGGTGGAAAAATTGTTCTTGTATCTGTTCAAATCAGGATACTGTGCAAGGGAACCCCATAGGGTCATCCCATCTTCCCCGTTTCCGTAGGTATGTCTTGCTCCCGCGAATACGCACAGGTCCCCGTCCCCGGTGCAGTCAATCACCATCTTCGCGTCAGCCCGAAAAGGCTGGCCATCCCTCGCATAATATATCCCACAGACCTGTTCATTCGAAAAACAGACGCCAAAAGCCGTACTGCCCATACGGATCTCCACCCCTGCCTCCAGGAGCAGTTCCAGCAAGGCGTACGCTTTGTAGTCCGGAAGGAAGGCGTCTGTACTGCTCCATATGCCTTCAGCTCTGGGCTGCGGGCAGCGCTGGTAGAACCTCTCAACCGCCCGGTCAATGATCTTCGTCGCATGTGCCCGCTGCCCAAACCAGTAACAGCTTACTCCGCCGGCCGTCGCGGTCCCGCCCAACTGGCGGTTCATCTCCTGGACCAGGGTTTTCAGTCCAAGCCGGGCGCAGAGCAACGCTGCAGGTGCACCGGATGTTCCGCCGCCGGCGACAATCACATCATAGTATTCGATATCACAACCCAGCGGGGGTATCTCTACAACGGGAAAATCTTCGAAGAGGGGATTTCGAAATATCGGTAAGTTCTTACCAGCTGGCCAGGGAGGGAGACTGGGAATTCCAGCCACCGCCAGCCCGGCCGGACATACCAGACCGTCCAGCTCAGCAATCTCACTTCCGCTTCTGCCCAGGAGCGTGCCTGAAGGCAGTTTCGCCAGGGCTTCCAAATAGCGATCCAACATGTATTTAGGGCCGTCTCCGAATGCAGTGGTCGGTATGATTTCCTGGTTTCTCTGTCCGTCCCGCTCCACCTGCAGACAGATCGCCGGCTCTTTGACGCTCAGGAGTTGCCGACAGTCCTCTGCAGACCGGCAAGCAATTGCATAAAGACCGGATTTATGAGCGACCAAAGCGTAGCCCTCGCTGTTTCCAAGCACCTGGCAAGCGTAAAGGAGCCGAATACCTTTCTGCTCCATCAGCTGCTCCCCAAAAGACTTCAGCCGGTCAGGATTCAGCAGACCGCACTTGTCCATTACGCCGGAGGGAAACAACAGCGCTGACAGGTGTTCGTCAGACAGGGAAGGAAGCCTGTAATCCTCCGTACGGGTCATCTCAGCGTAGAGGCAGGTGTCCTCGGTGACAAGCAGGACCTCCGCTCCCTTATCCGCCAACAAAAGCGCGCGAATCATCGCCTGCAAGCCGCTGCCAGCTATGAGGATATCAGTCTGAGCCAGGATGGGGATTTTCATCAAGCTTTCTTTCATTTCGTGCCCTCAGGAAATTGACCAGAAAAAAGCAATACATTCCTGACCTGTCAGGAATTATCGTCTATGCAAACGCACAATTCCAGGGCGGGTCGGACTTCTCCCGCCGGACGCTGCAGATAGTCTGCGGGCTGTTGAGCCATCAGCCCGTGGATTAGAAGTTCCACAGCATCCACTTCAGGCCCTGCCGCTGCTGAGGAGGTAGCGGTCCATGCGGTCCTCGCACAGGGCCTGTACTTCGCGGCCGGCCTTTTCCAGCAGGACGGGGTCCAATTCCCTGACCTCACGGTCGGGCACCCTGCCGACGCCCATGACTTTCTGGAAGGCCAGTTCCAGGTCCGTGGCGATGTTCAGCTTGGAGATGCCCCCGGCGCCGCCCATGCGGATGGCCCGGTTGACCGTCTCCACCGGCAGGCCGGAGCCGCCGTGCAGCACCAGGGGGATCCGGACGCGCCGGGCGATCCGCTCCAGCCGGTCAAAGTCGATCCGCGGGTTCAGCACCGGGTAGACGCCGTGCGCGGTGCCGATGCTCACAGCCAGGCTGTCGCAGCCCGTTTCCTGCACGTACTCCTCCGCCTGGCCGGGGTCCGTATAGTGTGCCTCGTCCCCGCCGGTCTCCAGCTTGTCCGCGCCGCCGATGCTGCCCAGCTCCGCCTCCAGGAAGACGTCATGCCCGTGGGCGTACTCCGCGGCTTCCCGGGTCCGGGCGACGTTCTCCGCATAGGGCAGCTTGCTGCCGTCAAACATCACGGACTGGAAGCCGGCCCGCACCGCTTCGCGGATGACGGAGAGGTCGTAGGTGTGGTCCAGGTGGAGGACGGCGGGCACGCCAAGCCCCTCCGCCTCCCTCAAAAAGGCTTCCGCGAAGGCAGCGGGGCTGACGTCAAACCACCTCAGTTCGTTGGAGGAGATCTGCACGATGACGGGGGAACGCCGGTTCACAGCGGCCTGGAGCACAAAGCGTATCAGGAAAGTGTTCCTGGGCGAGAAACTGCCCAGTGCGTAGCCCTGCCGTCTCCCCCTGGCCAGCGCGTCCCCTATGGCGGCCCTGTTCATGCGCGCACCCCCGTCCCTTCTTTATGCCCTGTGCTGCGGGTTTTTGATGTTGGGGGGAGCCAGCAAGACAGCCGGCTCCCCCCTCTGCTGTTCCTTGTTTCGTAAATCAGTAGCCGAAGATGAATTTCTCAGTCTCGATGGCGGCTTCGATCTTTGCGGCGGCTTCCTTGAGCACCGTCTCCGGGTCGGTGGCGGAGAAGGTCTTCATGATGGAATTGACCGCGTCGTCCTTGAAACTGGCCGCGTTGCGGACAAAGATGTGGTTGCGGGTGCCCTTGGTGTAGTTCATCAGCTCCATGACCTCGTCCCACCCTTCGGACTCCGCCATGGCGGGGTTCTCGTTGGCCGCGATGAAGCACATGACGTCCTTCTGCTCCACGGCCCAGATCTTGGCGCCCTCGGTGGCGATGAACTCAGCCAGCAGGGTGGCTTCCTTGGGATGCTTGGTGCCAAAGGGAACGGTGCACACAAATCCGCCGCCCCAGGCGCCCGGGTTGCCGTCGGGAGAGGAGGGGCCGGCCGGCAGGAAGAGCACGCCGTAGTCGACGTTCGCCTCGGCGTTGTACTTGGCGATGGTGGCGATGTAGTTGCAGGTGTGGCCGAACATGGCGACCTTGCCCGAGAGGAAGAGGTCCTGCGCTCCGCCCGCGTTCGCGGCATCGGTGGCCTGGACTTTCTCCTGGCCGTAGCGGTCCGCGAACCACTTCATGAAGGTCAGCGCCTCGACGTTTTCCTTGGAGGCCAGGTTGACCTTGTCGGGGTTGACGTTGTTGTCAAAGATGCCCATGCTGCCGTTGCTCATGGCGACGGTGTCAAAGCCGAAGTTGCCCAGCGTCGGGTAGAAGGCCAGCATGTAGTTCGGGTCGTCCTTCATCGCCTCGTCCAGTTTGACGCAGGCTTCCTGGAAGGCTGCCCAGGTGGTGATCTCCTCGGCCTTCAGGCCGGCCTTCTCAAACATGGCGCGGTTGAAATAGACCAGGCGGGTGTCGGTGTTGAAGGGGATGGCGTAGGTGTTACCTTCCCACGCGGCCATGTCCCAGTATTTGGCGTAGAAGCCGTCCTGGATGCCGGGGGTGAGGTACTGGGTGATGTTCTCGGCCTGGTTGCGCATGGCCTTGACCGCCACGTCCTCAATGGCCGTGATGACCACGCTGGCGGGGTTGCCGGCGGTGACGGAGGCAATCATCTTGGTCTCAATGTCGCCGTAGGGAACATACACGTACTCAACCTGGACGTTCTGCTCCTTGTACTTCTCATTGAACATGTTGACGATTTTCTCAATCGTGGGCCGGCGCTGCTCGCTGCCCCAGTGCGCCCAGAAGCGCAGCATGACGGGTTCCTGCGCGGCGGACGCCGGGATGGCGAACACCATCGTCAGCAGCATGACGGTGCATAGGAGCAGTGCGATCGGTTTTCCGGTTTTCCTCATTTGGAAGCCCTCCTTCAATATGGTTCGGATTCGGGGTGCCAGGCTATTCCGTTCATGCGGAATATGGCCATTCTGTTTCCATTATAGGGCGGCGCGCCGGTTTGTCAACAGCTTTTTTCATCTTTTTTCATCTTTTTTCTATTTGCCGTCTCGCCCTGCGGCCCGCCGTCCCCCAGAAAGAATTCCAACAGGTTGCTCATCCCGCTCTTCCCCCCGGGATTGAGGATGAGCGTTCCCAGGGCATACCCGCCCAGGCTGAACTCCGCGCAGGTTCCCCGGAAGGAAACGCTGCCGCCGGCAGGCTCGCCCGCGGTGTTCTGCAGACGAAGAGCGATGCCGCCGTCCTCAGCCTCCTTCAGCAGGTGCAGGATCACGTCTTCGGGCCCTTCCATGCGGACCAGACCCTGCTCCCGCAGCGCACAGGGGCCCTCGTGCAGGTCTGACACCATGAGGCAGGGAGGCCGGTGGAAACGCTGGGCGGCCAGCAAGCGCTCCATGCGGGTGAAAGCCCCTGCGCGGGGATGGAGCTGAACGGAGAAGGGGATCCGGCCCTGGTCCACATAGTCGTAGACGCGTCCTTCTTCCATTTTCTGGCCCGCGCCGAAGGCGTGGACGGGGCTCCTGGACAGGACAAGCTCAAAAGCGCCATCCGATATCCGGTAGGCATATTCCGCGCGGTTGAGGACCAGCAGGGAGATCCCCCCGCCGTGAACGTCGCAGGAGCGCTGGCAGGGCTCCTCCATGCCTTCCCGGCAGGGCCGCGGCAGCTCCCCATAGGGGATTTCGGCGGTGACCTCCTCCGGCAGGAAGGCCAGGGGGATGCGCAGCACGGTGAGCGCGTGCTTTTCCCGGTTGTCCAGGACCCCGTGCATGGTGATCAAGGGATCCCCGGCCCCCATTTCGATGGTGAGCTCCGCGCGGCTTTCGTTGAAAGCGAGTTCCGTCCGGACGGCCGAGCGGACGGCGCCGTTCTCCGTCATCGCCAGGCTGAGGCCGCGGTATTCGCCCAGGCGCCTGCCGATGCCGCCTTCCGCGCCCCAGGTGTCCCGCAGGTCCTCGTACACGGCGACGGACACCGCGTCCCCGAGGACGTCCAGGCCCTCCTCCTTCAAACGCAGGCCAGCGAGCTCCCTCTCCCGGTCCAGCTTTGCCAAAAGGCGCCCGTTTTCCAGCCGTTGCGGCGCGCAGTCCATCTTCACGCCCTGCGCCAGGGGCTTTTCCGGCAGGAGGCGGTAGACCACGTAGCCGAAGGGCGGCAGGGAAGCCCGGAACACGACGTGCCTGCGCGCGTCCGGCGCGACCAGGTCCCGGGCGGATTCATCATAAAACGCTTCCATCCCCGCCGGGTCCTTCAGCCGCAGGGGGAATTTCGACCGCCAGCTGATGTCCGCGTCGAGGATGCCCTTAAAGCACGCGCTGCCGGGGTTTATGACCAGCAGGGGAAAGCCCTCTCCCCGGGTGTCGACCGCCGCCGCGATGGCCTGCGCCGCGTCCCGGCTGGCCGCCCTGGCGGCCGAAAGGCAGGCGTGCAGGTTTTCCACCGCCTCATCCCTGGCTTCCTTTCGGGCGGTGCCGGCCAGGGTGTCGTGAAACTGCTGGAACAGGAGGGTCTGCCAGGCCTTCCGCAGGATGCCGGTCGGGTAAGGGAACCCGAAGCCCTTCGCCATCGCGCAGAGGGTCTCGGCCCGGATGAGCGCTTCCTCCCCCTCGCGGTTCAGGCGCTTGATCTCGCTGTCCGCGCTGAAGCAGCCCGGGAAACAACCCTCCAGCTCGCCCTGCCTTTCGGGCAGCGCCAGCCCCCGCCATTCATCCAGGCAATCCTCCAGGCCGCCATGCCCGATATCGGTTTCGTTCTGTTCCAGTACAATTTCCCGGATGGCCTTGATGTTCTCGACCGTCGGCCCGCCGCCGTGGTTGCCCACGCCGTAATAACAGGGCATGCAACGGATGTCCTCCCGCCGCATGGACTGCAGGGTCTTGTCCAGGTTGGCCAGGATCGAGGGCTTGGTCCAGGCGGTGTACTCCCCGCTGATGCGGCAGGCGGTGACCGAGGCTCCGCCCCCGTCCGTCCACCTGAACAGCTCGTCAGGCAGCGGGAGCTGGTGCGGCTGGGGGCGCATGAAGACGTACCCCTGGATGCCCTGGCCCGCCAGGATGCCCGGGACGCCCGCGCTGTGGCCGAAAGAATCGACGTTGAAGGCGACCCGGGCGATTTTCCCGAAACGCTCCAGGAAGAAGCGCTGGGCGTACAGCCCCTGGCGCACCAGGCTTTCGCCGCAGGGGACGTTCAGGTCCGGCTCCACCCACCAGCCTCCAACCAGGTGCCACCGGCCTTCCGCCACCCTTTTCTGAATCGATTGAAAGATTTCCGGATGGTTTTCCTCCACCCAGGCGTAAAAGGCCGCGGAGCTGGCGGTGAACTGGAACTCGGGAAACTCCTCCATGCGCTCCAGGGCCGAGGCGAACGTCGCCTTGACCTCCTGCAGCCCCTCGTCCTCCCGCCACAACCATACCGGGTCAATGTGGGAATTGCCGATCATGACCACCCTGGGCTTCCGCGCGCTCATCCTTCTTCCTCCAGCATGCCGCATTCCGTGATTTTCCCACCGGCGATCCTCAGCGTTCTGATGCCGTGGGGAGCAAAGCGAAGGGTGTGTTTCGCCGTACCAACGCGGAGGCCTGTTTCCGCGCCCGCGCCGTCTGTCTCCCACAGCCTGAGGATAAGTCCATGGCCGTCCTGCGCGGTTTTGAACGCGCCGATGCGCACGTTCGGGATGTCCGCCTCCAGGAAACTCAAGCCCTTCCCGGGCTTCAGGCCGCCTTCATGGCAGTGGTCCACAAAGGCGACGGGCGGCGCGTGGAGGTCGTCCGCCAGGTCCGGCAAACGCCCTGGAGAAAGGGGCGCCCCGTGCGGCACGAACAGGAACCGGCAGTCATGCTCGCCCAGGTCGGTGTATTCCAGCGTGTCGTGTTCGTTTTCCCAGCCGACGCAGTCTCCGTGCGCGAACACGGCGCTTCTGAGCAGCGTCAGGTCCAGGCTGCCCTCCCCCTGGCCGAAGCTGTAGAGCCCGTCGTTCACCACAGCGACGCCCCGGCCGGACTGATCGACGGCGTCGACGTAGCGGTGCATGAAGTATTCCGTTGCGGACGCCGCGCGCGTCATCCTGCAGTAAGGCGCTTCGGCGTTTGTGGACGCGATGCCCCCCGCCGCCGTCACCTGCAGTTTCATGCTCTTCCACGGGCCGTCCCAGAGCACGCGGGCATGCAGCCGCAGGGCGTCCGCGCCCTTGTCCAGGGAATAGACCAGTTCCAGGCGGACAAAGGGGCTGGTTTTCCTGACGCGGAGCATCCGGCGCATCACCCCCCGCTCCGTCAGGCGGGCTTCCGCCGTGGCGAAGCCTTCCCCGCTGTCCCCGTAAGCCCTGCCGGCCTTGCCATGCCCCCAGCTGTCCCGCTCGTCGTGCCAGATTTGGAAACGAATTGGCGCGCCCAAAGCCTCATAACCTGTCTTTTTATCCGTCAGCCCGCAGAGGTCGCCCTCCCGGTCAAAGACGGCCCGGAGCGCTTCGTTTTCCAGCACCAGCTCCCCCGGCTCATGGGAGGGTTCGGGCAGGAAGCCGGGCTCCTCCGCGTACGCCCTGAACACCCGGACCCCGAAAGCCGGGACGGTGGCCTGGAACAGCATACGGCGCCGGCCGCCCAGGTTGTACCAGAGCATGGTGCAGGACGTCTTGTCCCGCTGGTACCGGATCTCCCGCCCGTCTTCATCCCTGAGCTTCAGCGGATCCTTGCAGAACCAGCTGATCTCCATGTCTACCATGCCCTGCCAGGGCTGCGCCCTGTCGTTGACGAGCAGGATGGGGACCCCTTCGCCCCGGGTGTCCAGCCGGGCGGACAGGCGCTGGACCGCCATGTGCGCGGCGTGTTCCGCCTGGGCCGTCACGCCGGCCATGTCGTCCATCGCGTTGTCACGAGCCGGGCGGATGCTGGTGCCGCCCAGGGTGTCGTGGAACTGGCAGAACAGGAGGCGTTTCCACAGCGGCTCCGTCTTCTCCAGCCTGCCCCGGCCCCCTGCGAGGACGGCCATCGCCTGGAGCCTTTCGGCGCGCAGCAGGGCCTGTTCCGCCCTGCGCATCCGCTGTTTGTAAGGCCGGTCGACGCCGTAGCAGCCGGTGTTGACGCCTTCCAGGTAAGCCGTGAGCACGGGGGGGTCCATCCCTTCGACCTGGTCAAAAAAGCGCTCCAGGGTCGAAAAGCGGAGCTCTGCCTCCGGGAACTCCTCCCTCAGCTCCCTGACCGCCCGGATGTTCATGACAGTCGGCCCGCCGCCGTGGTTGCCCACGCCGAAAAAGCAGGGCAGGGAAGGGTATCCGTCCAGGCAGGCGAGGGTGTCCGCGACGTTCTTCCTGACGGATTCATAAAACCAGCAGGTGTATTCGGCGGGCAGGCTGAAGGCCGTCACCTCGCTGCCGTCCGGGGACCGCCAGCGGACCAGCGGCCTGTCGGGGCGCCCGGTAAGCTTATCCATGCTGCCCAGCCGCGGGCGCATGAAATAATAACGGTCCATCCCGCAGCCCCGCAGGATCTGCGGCAGCATGGGGCTGTGGCCGAAGGAGTCGGCGTTCCCGCCGACGCGGGCGCGAAGCCCGAAGGCCTTCCGAAAATATGCCTGCCCGTACAGCCCCTGCCGGACGAAGCTTTCGCCGCAGGGCAGGTTGCAGTCGGGCTCCACCCACCAGCCGCCCGTCAGCGCGATGCGCCCTTCGAGCACCCTGTCCCTCCCCGTACGGAACAGCGGCGGGGCCGCCTCCTGGAGGAACTCAAAAAACGCGGCGGAGGTGCAGGTAAAAAAGAAGTCCGGGTTTTCCTCCAGGCGCTCCAGGACGGAGGAAAAGGTGGCCCGGACTTCCTGCAGCCCTTCCCGCCTGTCCCAGAACCAGACCGGGTCGATGTGGGAAAAGCCGATCATGTGCAGCTG
>CAZJCB010000061.1:9143-10839 GCA_964544245.1 uncultured Christensenella sp. | reverse complement strand
TGCACTGCGCCAAGGACTACCGCTCCCGCTATACCCTGTTCAAGCTGATCGACGAATGCGGCCTGCGGGAGGCGTATCTGCGGGAGTACCCGCTGCAATAAACGTTTTGGCTAATCAAAATGAGCGGAGTTTGTTCAGGCATCCTTGAAATCGCCCGCGGCAGGATGCTTTTCATTCACCGGGTGCCCTGATGGAGCCCTTAATAATCAAAGGAGTACCTCGACCGACTGCGTTTTGGCCCCATCCTTTGAGACGGTCTGATGCAGCAGGCCGAAATGGCGCCCGTCGCAGTAGAAGCAATGGAAATCCTGTTCGCTGATCTTCGGCTGGAAGGACAGGGAGCCGTCCGGGGCGACCGTGAGCCCGCTCAGCGCGACCAGCACCCCGTAACTGGCCAGGCTCCTCGCGTAATGGTGGCCGCATTCCATTTCGCTGAACGGGTTCCTGCGGACGCCGTCAAACCGCCTGCGGACGGCCGCCACGATGGACAGGCCTTCATCGACGAACCCCTGCATGATCAGGAGCGTCGCGACCTGGTATTCGACGCCTGTCCATACCTCGTCTGAATAGACGAAGGGGAACCGGGGTTTTCCGCCCTGGGGCCAGGTGCAGAGGACAAGGCCGGGCTCGTCGTCCGCGACGTACAGCCGCTGAAGGCACGCCGGGCGGTCGGCGCCTTCCAGGAAATTATTGTCGCAGATGGCCTTGATTGCTTTCCTGATGTGCTCCCCCGGCAGGAGGTCCCCCAGGCCGCACAGCCCGGCGAGCGTCTGGCCAAGGAGCTGGTCTGACAGGCAGCCCTTCCCGAACTGGTAGGGCAGGACGTCGGCGTCCCTGATGCGCTGTTCGTAATAGGAACCGTTGAAGCACGCCTCATCCAGCCCCTTCCGGCAGGCTTCAAACTTCCGGTCCATCCTTTTTGACGTATCCGCGTCGCCCAGCGTTTCCGCCATTCTGCCCAGGGCGCGCAGGGCCGCGAGGTGCATCACGCCGGAGAGGGGGTTGACGCCCAGAAACTCGATGTCGTAGGTGTTGTGCTGCAGCCCTTCCAGCAGCCCGTCCCCGTCCAGGTCCCATGTCGTCTCGGCGTATTCGAGGCACCTGAGCGCAAAAGGATAGACGGACCCGAGGAATTCACGGTCGCCCGAGAGCGTGTACTCCCGCCAGGCCCTGACGATGGAGCCCAGCTGACCGTCCGCCGCGGCATGCATGCTGAACGCCGGCAGGCCGAACCGCTTCTGGCAGCGGAAGTTCATCTTCCCGTCCTCCTCCACCTCCCGGAGGAATTCGTTCAGCCTGGCGGACCGTTCCATGGCCGGGAAGAGATAGGCCGCGCTCTGCGCGTAGTTCCATACGTGCGTGCAGGTGCCGTGGCAGCTTCCTTCCTGCTCATGGCAGCCTTCCCACCCCAGGAAAGTTCCCGTTTCGTCCCGAAAACAGGTGTTGCCGGTCAGCACCGTCAGGTTATTGGCCACCGCCTCAATGACCTCTTTGGGCAGGGTGCTTGCATACAGCGCGTCGGAAAACAGCCGGCTTTGGCCCTCCAGGCGGGCGAGGTTATCCATCAGGTACCGTCCCGCGTCCAGAGAGCTGCCAAACCGCGTGGCGTAATGGTTTTTCATCGTTTTGCCTGGATTGTCGCCCGGGAACCATCCCTTGTGCCGGTTGGGGACGTACCAGGAGAGGATGAACCGGA
>CAZJCB010000061.1:6174-9133 GCA_964544245.1 uncultured Christensenella sp. | reverse complement strand
TCCGTTTCACCAGGCATGATCAGTTTTTACAGCCCCGATGACCCGACGGGATACCCCTGGGGGCCGATCGCGCTTTTGGCCGAGGCATCGGCCGTGGAAGGGCCCAGGCTGCCCTTTGAGAAGTGGCTCCAGAAATCGGTGACGCTGTCATACCACCCGCCCGTATGCCAGAGTGGCCGCAGAGGGGCGGACCCGTCCGCCGCAAGGATGGCGTTGTCGGCATATGCCAGGTCATCCTCAGGCAAGCCGCTGCCGGACATCAGGATGCCCGACAGCCCCTCCTCGCGGACCTCCCGGTTTTCCCGCCCCGGCTGGGCCAGGTAATTTTCAAAACAGTCAAAACCCTGAAAGTTGAAGATGTTTGGCATGGAGGCGGCGACCAGCGCCTTCACCGGGACGGTTGCGTCATTGGTGACATGGTAGCAGAAGGACACCGCCGGAATGCCGGAGTCATCCTCGTTGAGCGGGATGAAGGGGGTGAACGCCTCAAGGGTGACGGACAGGGGGAGCGAAGCGTCCGAGAAACGGATGCGGGCGAAGGGGAACGCCACTTCCATGGCGGACTGCGCGAACCTGGGCAGGCCCATCACCCATTGGGGGTGGTAACCGCGCGCCCTGTCGAAGTCTGGGAACCGCTTCGCCTCCAGCACCCTGGCTTCCTTGCGCTCACCCCAGGCGGCATGGAGGGCGAAGAAGGAATACGGCAGCTTGTTCCCTTCAGCGGGGCGGTTGAAGATTTCGAATTCTGTCAGCGTTCCCGACGCGTGCAGGGTGATGCTGCCGGTGCCGATGCCTCCCAAAGGAAACCCGGCTTTGGGCATCAAATTTGAGTAGGTATCCTGTTTCATTAATAGGCGTATCCTTTCAACCGGTGTGGCATCGATACCATGACGGGCGGGAACGCATCCGGATTCCTTGATAAAGCGCGAAAAACTGTTCAGTCCGGCCTCATAGTATGCCGGCATCCCGGCGCTGTCAATCCGTTTTCATTGCGCGGCCGCCGCGCCGGTGCTACAATCAAAGCAGCAGGCATGAATGGAAAAAGGTCAATGCGCGTGATCTGACAGCCGGGGAATGTATGAACCCGATGCCATATTTGTCTGACGGAGCGGGGGGGGAAACCGGGTGGCCAGCATCTATGAGATCGCACAGGAAGTGGGGCTGTCACCTTCCACAGTTGCCAGAGCCCTGAGGGGGACTGGCTACTGCAGCAAGGACAACCGCGATAAAATTATCAAGGTTGCCAGGCGGCTCAACTATGTCCCCTCCTATGCGGCCAGGTCCCTGAAAAGCAAGAGGACCAACAAGATCCTCTTCTGCATCCCGGACATCTACAACCCCTTTTATTTCAGGATGATCAAGGGCGCCAGCGACGCGCTGGAAGGATACGGGTATTACGCGGTCCTCTGCCATACCAAGGGCGACAAAGAGATGGAAAGGAAAATGCTGGGCAACCTGAAGGAAGGCTACGGCGACGGGATGATCTTCGTGTCGTTTGATTTCAACAGGGAGAACATTTCCGAGGTCAACGCCTGCGCGAAACCCGTCGTCCTGACCAACAACTACCAGTCGCCCGGGGGCGAGGACCGTTTTGACTGCGTATACATCGATACCTTTGACGGCACCTGCATGGCCTGCCGCCATATGATCTCCCAAGGCTTCCGCCGGATCGGATACATTGGCGGCGACACGGGCATCCAGACCGGCCGGGAGCGCTTTTCCGGCTTCATCAAGGCCATGAACGAAGGGGACCGCCCGATCGACCAGAAGCTGCTGAAGGAAGGGGATTTTTCACGTGACAGCGGGGAGAGATCGATGGAGGAGCTGATCCTTGCCGGCACGATACCGGAGGCGGTCGTGGTGGCCAACGACCTGATGGCGATCGGCGCGATGAAAGCCTGCCGGCGCCACGGGCTCCGCGTACCCGGGGACGTGGCCATCATCGGCATGGACAATACGGACATGGCGACCTGCTTCGCGCCGGAACTTTCGTCGATCGGCATGAAGGAAGAGGAAATCGGGCGGTATTCCGCGAAGCTGCTGATGGAGCGTATCCTCAAGGGCAGAATGGAAAAGCAGACCATCCGGCTGCAGCCGGAGCTTTTCGTCCGCGCGTCGAGCACCCGGGATGTCCTTTCCGGGAAATAAAAAATCAGTATTGACAGATGTTCCCGGATTTGGTATTTGTATACTGTAACAACGATGCCACACTCCCCACGGTAACGTTCCTTGTTGATTCCTGTTTCATGACAGTGGTTTCCGGCTTCAGCGGCACTTATTTTCTCCAGATGTCGTATGACATCGATGTCACACCGGGCGAAAGGACAGGGCAAGCCGTGATTTTAGAGAACGCGCAGGTTCTCCTGAAGATCGATGACAGAACGGGAAGCATTGCCGGTCTTTTTGACAAGGGGCGCAGCCGCGAATATCTTGCGGCAGGAACTGCCCTGCCACCGTTCCGCATTGTCCTGAACGGGGCGGCGGAGGAGGCGGGATATGAATTTTCAAGCAGTTCTTCCGGGAACGGCCTGGCCCTTTGCTGGAAGACGCAGGGCGCTTTGCTGAGGGCAAAGGTTTCCCTGCTGGAAGACGGAGTTGCTTTCCGCGCCTCCCTCCAAAATGAAGCGGACACCTGCGTGAAAGCGTTCGAGTATCCCGTCATCGGTCCCCTGGCTGATTACGGGGAAGACGGATACCTTGTGCATTCCTATGCCACGGGCGTACTGATGCGGGACCCGCTTTCATATCTGCCGGCAGAGGGCGGACTGCGTTACGCGCCTTACCCTGAATCCTTCTCCGGCGCGTCCATGCAGTTTTTCACCTATTATGAAAAGGACAAAGGCGGGCTCTATTTCGCGGCACTGGACGCGGACGCCCACCAGAAATGGCTGAACGTCTATCAAGACGGAGGCGGGCTGGCGGCAAGGGTCGGGGACTGGGCCGCGCTGGATGCCCTTGT
>CAZJCB010000061.1:0-6164 GCA_964544245.1 uncultured Christensenella sp. | reverse complement strand
CTCGCAGCCGATGGATTTGTAACCGCGGTCGTGCAGCGGGTTGTAAGGGATGCCCTTTTCGCGGATGTAGTCCCAGACCTGTTCCCTCGACCAGCGCGCCATCGGGTTGAGCTTGACGATGTCCTTCCCGGAAGCCTCATCGACATGACCTATGATTTCGTGGTCCGCCTGACTGGCGGGAAAGGCTGGCAGGAAGCCGCCCGGACCTATAAATCATGGGCGCTCAGCCAGCCCTGGTGCGCCAAAGGGACTGCCTGGAACCGCAGGGATGAAACGGATTGGCTGCGCGGGAAGGTCGGTTACTGCACGTTTGGCGTCAATGCCGGACACGACCGCAGCAAATGGCTGCACCGCTACAGGGAAGACATCGCGGCGCCGGGATTTCATGTTCTGGGACCTGACTGGACAAACACACCGCAGACCTTTGGATGGGGTGTTCCCGGCGACCTGTGCGATTGGCTGCCGACCCGGTTCAACCGGGACAATTTGGATACGATCCGGGAAAACGGGGACTATTTCGCGCCTTTTGAGTTCGACTTCCTGGTAAGTTTGAAAGGAAGCAACCCGGATAAGCTGGAGCCACACCTCCAGCGCTTCCCAAACCCGGCTTTCAGCCATGACAGGTACGCCTTTGCGATGCTTTGCCCCTGCACAGGCTTCACAAAGGAGTTCCATCGCGTCAGGGATCTTGCTGTCGTGAGGGAATCCGGGGCGGATGCCATGTATTACGATATCTCCGCGAACAACCTCATCAAGATCTGTATGGACGGACATCACGGCCACGCCCCGGGAGGCGGCAGGGAGATTGCCGGCGGATACGCGGAGGTTTATGAGGACACGGCCCTGGCTTTGCGCCGGGAAGCCGGGAAAAAGGTCCCGCTGGGCAGTGAAATGATGAACGAAATCTACCTGCCCTGTCTGGATTATTACCAGGCAAGGGCCTGGGGACAGCCCTGCTCGACCCTGGAGACCTGGCCTTTCCGGGACCAGATGCGTTCCGGCGTGATGCGCATGATCCCGCTGTTTGAATATGTCTACCACGAGATGGGCGCGGTGCGCATGGACGGCTGGGGCAAGCTGGTGGAGGAAACGGGGGACCTGTTCTACTACAACGTCGCGAAGGTTTACCTGTGGGGCGGGCTGTACGAAATCAACCATGAATACAGCCCCATGGAAGAGCTGGACGGAGAGGAGAACAGCCCGCAGGAGCACTACTTCCGCTTTGACCCGCAGCACTGCGCCTATTCGTCTGGCAGGGCCGCGTATCTCAAACGCTTCGCCGCCCTGCGCACAGGGGCCGGAAACCCCTACCTCGCCTATGGCCGGATGGCCGACGCGCCGGACATCCGTTCGCCCGAGACCGAGTACTGCTGGTACCATTACAATCACGGGCAGAAGGATCCTTCCTATAAGGCAAAGGGGGTATTCCGCGCCGAAGCTGTCGTCTCCTCGGCCTTTGAGGACGGCTGCGGCGGCTGGGCGATGTTTCTCGCCAACGCCGGCAGGGAAGCCCACGATGTCACCTTTACCCTTTCCCACAAGGCCCTGGGCCTGGGACCGGGGAACAAGTCCCTTTGCCTGTTCTCCGGCTTCGGGGAAGCCTGTACAGCGACGGATTTAAGCATGCTGCGCTGCGGGGAGGAGCGGACAGTGTCCCTGTCCCTCGCGCCCCGTGCGCCCTACATGCTGGAAATCAAATAAACAAGGAGGAATCTGGTATGAAACGTCTCTTCTCCTGGACCCTTGTCTTCATTCTGGCCTTGACCATGTTCTCATTCCCCGCGGCCATGGCCTCAACGGAAGGCAAAACGGAAGTGATCCTCTGGAACCGTATCTTTGAGGACTGGAACCAGGCATGGTGCAAGGAAATGGTTGAGGCCTTCAACGCTGACCCTGACCAGAAATTCTTCGTCACCCAGGAATTTGTGGATGGCGGTGCCTGGGATGAGAAAGTCACCGCGGCCCGGGCTGCGGGCACCATGCCGGACATGCTGCTGATGAACTACGGCGGCATTCCCTGGGGCGCAAGCCAGGGCCTCTACCTCCCGCTGGACGAACTGATCCCCCAGGAAGCCTGGGACGACCTGTATCCCAACGTGCTTGACATGATTTCCCTGGGCGGGCACAAGTACGCCTATCCCCAGATGGTGGAACCCGCGGTCGTGATGTTCTACCGCAAGGACCTGCTGGAAGCCGCAGGTTTCCCCGAGGCCCCCAAAACCTGGGATGGGTTCCTTGCCGCCGCAAAAGCCCTGACAACCGACGACATGTACGGCGCAACCTTTAACTATGAGTGGTCCATGTGGGGCTGGGAGTACACAGCCGCGGGCCATTATCCCATCAGCGACGACTGGGCCAGCGCCAACTGCGAAGACCAGGGCTATGTCGACCTGCTCACCTTCATGAAAGACCTCTATGCCAGCGAAGCCGTTCCCGCCCAGGCGCTGGAAGGCTACAACGGTTCCGCGCGCCTGATCGGCGACGAGAGCGTCGCGATGACCTTCAGCGGGTCCTGGGGCATTGCCGAGATCATGGGCAATTACCCGGAAATGGCTGAAGTGATCGGCGTCGCGCCCGCCCCGACCAAGGACGGCAGCCCCTTTAAGACCACGGTCGGCGGCTGGACTTACCTGATTGACGCCAAGGCCAAGCAGCCCGAGGGCGCGGCGGCCTACATCACCTGGCTGCTGGGCTCAGATCCTGCCCGCGCCGCCTCTTTCTTTGAGGCCGCGAGTTTCTCCAAGTATTCTCCCCGCAAGTCAGTGGATGACTTCCTGACCACCCAGACCGCCGCCAAGGATGACGAATGGATGCAGATCATCTCATCCCAGATCATCCCGCATTCCATCAGCGAGCCGCTGTACGCGTGGGATGTCAGCGCCAACATGCTCACCGCCATGGGCGAGGTCATCGTCAACGGCGCAACACCCCAGGAAGCCCTGAAGGCTGCCGCGGACGCGATCAACCAGTTTATCCAGAACAACGACTATTCCACGAAAAAGCCCCAATAAGAAGGGAGAGGTGCGGGGGAAGGGTCCGCCTTCCCCCGCGTTCCCGGTCATATGATGCGGATGCCTGACTTTCTTGATCTCAAGACACGCGAAAGGAATGAGACGCCATGTCCAAAGGGAATGCCGCCCGGGCATCGACGAGGCGGATGGATCACTGGACTGCCTACCTGATGATCCTGCCTTCGATCCTGTTCCTGGGCGTGTTTGTCCTGGTGCCCCTGTTCATGGCGTTGAGCCGGAGCGTCACCGACTGGCAGTTCTATGCTGAAAGCAAGTTTGTTGGCCTGAGCAATTTCTCCATGGTGCTCAAGAACCAGCTTTTCCACACATCGCTCCTGAATATCCTGAGATTCGTGGCCATCATCGTGCCGGTCCAGATCGTCTCGTCTTTCCTTTTCGGGCATGTTCTCAAAGGCATGAGCCCAAAGCTCGGCGCTTACGCGAAAACAGCCGTCTATGTGCCCAACGTGATCGCGGGCGTTGTGGCCTCCGTCATCTTCCTGTTCATTTTCAACTATCAGGGGGGCATCCTGAACTGGCTGGTGCGTCAGTTGGGGAGCAAGCGCATTGCCTTTCTGGGCGAACCCGGCCTTGCCAGGCTGTCGGTCGCCATCACGGCGCTGTGGATGGGGTTCGGCTATAATTCCCTGATCATGTATGCGGGCCTTCAGAACATTCCGCAGAACTATTACGAGGCGGCTGAAGTGGACGGGGCGGGCGCATGGGCCAAGCTCATCATGATCACGATCCCTTCCATGCGCAATATTTTCATCCTCCTGCTCATCGGCATGATGACGGGCACCCTTCAGATGTTTGACCTGCCTTACCTGATGATGAATGGGACGGGCGGCCCGGTGAACAGCACGCTGACGCCGATGATCTATATCTACAACAACTTCAAGAGCCCGGACTACACGATGGGTTACACCGTGGCAGCCGCCCTGCTGCTCATGGTGATCATCGGTTCCATGAACAGCATCGTGTTCACTTTGATCGGCTCACAAAAAGCGCAGGACGAGTAGGGAAGGGGAGTGGCGGCATGAGTTCTGTCAGCAGGAGCAAGAGGGCGACACAGGCCGCGTTTACGGTTCTGGCCTTGTTCGTAACGCTGTTTTCCCTTTTCCCCCTGTTCTGGATGATCCTCTCAGCCTTCAAGACAGGGAAAGAGGTGCTGAAGGCCAATCCCCTCCGTTTCTTTCCCAGTGTCTGGACCATGGAAAACCTGCAGAAAATGTTTGAGGATACAAGTTATCCATTCCTTCAGGCCATGAAATCCAGCGCCTTTGTCGCCGTGACCGCCGCTCTCCTGGCCATCACCATCAATTCCATGGCGGCTTATGCCTACGCGAGGCTGGATTTCAAGTTCAAGAAACTGCTTTGGCGGACGACGATTTTTACCATGTACATCCCGGGCATCACCATCCTGATCACCTCTTTTGTGGTGGTCAACAGCCTGGGGATGCTGGATTCCTATCAGGTGCTTATCCTGCCCGGGCTTGCCAGCGCGGGATCCATCTTCTTCTTCCGGCAGTTCTTCCTCAACATGCCCATGGCCACCGAGGAAGCCGCGCTCATCGACGGAGCCGGACGTTTCCGGATCTTTATCAGCATCTTCATCCCAAATGCGAAATCGCCTTATGTCATCCTGGGTACCGGCGCCTTCCTGGGCTACTGGAACAGTTTCCTCTGGCCGGCGATGACGGTGACCAGCAGCAAGTACATGCAGGTGATGCAGGTGATCCGTTCCTACAACAACATGTACAGCAACAACTACGGCGTCGTGCTGGCCGGATCAGCCATCGCCGCTTTGCCGCCGATCCTGGTGTTCCTCCTGTTCCAGCGTCACATCGTAAAGGGCCTGATGATTTCCGGCATCAAGTAAAGCCTGCGGAAAGGACCCAGCCATGAAACGACTCCTTGTTTTTCTCCTGTGCGCCGCCATGTTCCTGCCTTTGTGCACGGCCCGTGCCCAGCCTTTGGCCCTGGGGGAGGACCTTGCCGTCGGGGAGCTTCCCGGCAAGCAGTGGGAACTGCATGCTCTGGGCAGGACAAGTGTGACAAAGGTCGCGCAGATCACCGGCGAGGACAGTGAAAACAGGACGCAGTCCCGTTTTGGCGTGTGGGGTGTGGACCTTGGGTCTATGGCCGTGATTGGCGACACCACCTATATGTTCGGCGGGGACACCTTCGCTGATGCGAACAACGGCCACTGGCGCAGCAACGTGCTGTTCCTGATTCAGGATGATGACCCGGCAGACGGCCTGACGATCGTGGATGCTGTAAAAGACAAACGGGGGGTTGCCAAGGAATTGCTGGGCAGCCTGAAGCAGGATAAAGTGGAGATGACGGTCATACCCACCAACATCTTTGCGGTCGGCAGCACGCTGTATTGTATTTACATGTCTGTCTCGCATTGGGGTGAGGCGGGGAGATGGGACTGCCGCTATTCCGGCCTGGCGAAATCCGATGACGGCGGGCAAAAATGGACAAAACTCCGCGACGTGGTCTGGCCTGGGGAGTCCAACTTCATCCAGACCGCCAATTGCCAGATCGGGGACACCATGTACATCTGGGGCATCCCCGGCGGCCGCTTCGGCGGCGTGGCGCTGATGAAGGTCCCTGTCGGCCAAATCGAGGAGTTCCAGAGTTATTCCTATTTTACCGGCCAGGATGAAAACGGCTCACCCCAGTGGGCCATCGGGGAAAATGGGATTGCCCTGGCAAAGACAGTGATTGACGCGCCGGCGGGGGAGATCTCGGCCATTTACAATCCCTATCTTGGCAATTTCATCATGACGTACCTCTCCGAACGGGCGCATGGGATCGTGGTGCGGGAGGGGGTCACCCCCTGGGGACCCTGGAGCAAGGAATACACCCTTGCCTCCGCCGCCGGTTATCCATCCCTGTACGGCGCGTATATGCACCCGAAGTACGTGGAGGACGGGGGCAAATCCTTCTATTTCGCGATGAGCCAGTTTTTCCCGATTTACAACATCATGTGGATGAGGGCGGATCTGCCCTGAGAATCATTGAACCCAGGATAAATCAAGTGGAAGGTGAAAAAGATGCACAACATGATGGACAACCTGGCAACGCTCCATGGGTTTGAGACCCGTTCCGTCTGCCCGGAGAACCGCACGGGGGAAAAGGGGA
>CAZJCB010000060.1:0-10960 GCA_964544245.1 uncultured Christensenella sp. | reverse complement strand
ATGCATAAAGCAAGCAGGATTTACCTTGCTTGATTAGTTGCTCCCCATGATCTAATTAAAACGACTGGAATGTCTTTAGGAATCCATCAACACACTGAGGCGGTGAAAGCGTATGGACGGCGGCACCATTTTCCGGATTGAGCGCATGGAGGACCTGAAGGACTGTTTCCGCTCCCCGATGCCGTCGCGGGCGTTCATGCCCGTGGACGTGCTTGTCAGCGGATGGCCTTCCTTCCACGCCTCCCCGGCTGACCCCGACGGGGGATACCGGGAGCACGCCTATACGGTCGTTTTCAACCTGGACAGTGAGAGGGACTGCCTGCTGAGGCTGAAAATCTATGTGTCCACGCCGCGGGTGCCGAACCTGCGCGTCCTGGTCAACGGGCAGGCGGGGGATTGGTTCCCCTGGCCGCGCCCGGCGGAGGACAGGGTCATCCGCCCCGCCCACGCGCTGCACGCGTCCATCTACAACTCGGATGAGGTTGAACTGTTCATCCCCGGGAATCTGTTCAGGGCGGGGGAGAACCGGCTGACCCTCACAACTGTGGACGCGGAGCCCTTCGTGCGGGTAGAAAACCGGGAGGCTGTGCTGCGCCTGGACCGGATGGCCGGCGCCTGCGGCTTCTATTACGCGGAACTGTCGCTGCAGGAAGCGGGAGCGGTCCGGCCGGCGCCGTCGCTGCAGGTACGGCCAAGGGTGACCTATATACGGGCGGGTGACGGGCTGGCGGAGCGCTGTTCCCTGGTGCTCACGCCGCCCCCGGGCGTTCCCGAAGCCGCTGGGGAAGTCCGCTTCACCTGGGACGGCGGCGCCATGACGCTGCCTTACCGCCTGGGCGGGCGCGCCTTCGGGCAGTGCCAGGCGGATTTCCTGCTGCCGGACGGGGAAGGGCCCGTCCGCTGGAAGGCGTTGGGTGCGGTGGAAGCCGAAGGGGAGTTCCTGCGCCGGCGCAAGTGGAACGTGTACACCACCCCGCACGCGCACACGGACATCGGCTACACCCACCGGCAGGCCGAAGTGATGGAGCGCATGAGCCGCAACCTGGACACCGCGCTGAAGATGCTGGAGGGCGGGCAGCGGGAGTCCTTTTCCTACATCCTCGATTCGTCCTGGTCGCTGGAGGACTACCTGGAAACGCGGGACGGCGGCGCGAAGGAGCGTATCCTGCGGGAGGCTGCCGGGGGCAAAATCGGCATCCCCGCGAATTATGTCGACCTGCTGAATTGGTTCGCCTCCCTGGAAGAACTCATCCACAACGGGGATTTCACAGAGAGGCTCCTCCGGCCCGCCGGGATGAAGGCGGACCGCGCGGACATCGTCGACGTGGCTTCCGCCAGCTGGAGCCTGCCGTCCCTGCTGAATGGCATGGGTGTCCATTACCTGCTGCACGCGGACAACCAGGACAGGGGGCCCTTCAGGCTCAACGGCGGCCTGCACAGGAAGAGCCCCTTCTACTGGCAGGGGCCCGACGGCGCCCGCGTGCTGACCTGGCTGGCGCGGATGTACTGCGAGCTGAAAAAGGTGTGCGGGTCCCCCGGCTCCATCCCTGCGGCGCGTCGGGGGCTTGACATGTGGCTGATGGCGTATGAGCGGGAGGATTACCAGCCCGACGCCGTCATCCTCTACGGCCAGGAGGCGGACAACACCGACCTGGACGTGCGCATGGCGGCCTTCCAGGGGGAGTGGAACGGTGAGGTCGCCTACCCGCGGCTGATCCCGTCCGACGTCAGCAGCTTTTTCCGCTATGTGGAGCGCTGGGCGGACTCCTTCCCGGTCTATAAAGGAGACGAGGGGGCCTACTGGGAGGACGGCGCCTCCGCGAGCGTGAAAGAGTCCTTCATGGCCCGCAAAGCACAGGCGGTATTGAAACTGGCCGAGACGCTGGAGAGCCTGGCGGTCCTGGCGGGCGGGACCGGGCGCTTCCCCTCGGCGCAGTACGCGCAGGCCTGGCGATGGCTGCTGCTGTATGACGAGCACACCTGGGGCTCCTTCATGACCGGAAGCGACCCGGATTCCCTGCTGCAGCAGTCGCAGTGGCGGGTAAAGGCGAACATGGCGCGGCAGGCGGCCATCCTGGCGGATAATCTGCTCACCCGCGCTGCCAGCAGGCTGAGCCTCCTGTGGAACAACCAGGGGCGCGAACTGGTGGTCTACAACCCCTACGGCTTCCCGCTGGGGGGCCTGGTTGAAACGGAGTTTTCACCCGTTGAAACCCTCTGCGGCGAGCAGGGGGTGGAACTCCCCTGGCAGGAGGGGGACAGGACCGGGACGCTGGTGCGCGCGCGGGCGCTGGTTCCGGAGATCCCGCCGTTCTCCTACAGGCGCTTCCCCCTGAGGCCGAAAAGGGAGGGAGACAGGGGCGGGGCCTTTGAACGCCGCCCCGCCGGCGGCCTGGTGAGCATTGAAAACGGGTGTTACAGGGCGGTCGTCTGCACGCAGCGCGCGGCGGTGGTCTCCTTGCTGGACAAGGCGCAGGGGCGCGAGCTGTCCGGGAGCGAACTGGGCGCCCTGCTGTACGCGCGGGGCGGGGAGGGCACCACCCTGCTGGGCAACCATCCCGAATACCGCCAGGAAGCGCCCGAGACCCTCCGGGGCTTCGCCGTCAGGACCGCGTTCGTGGAACGCTCCTTTGTCGGCGAGGCGGTCGTCCTGGAGGGGGAGGCCGCCTTCGGGAAGGTCTGTGCGCGTTTCTCCCTGCCCAGCGGGCTCAGGCGCCTGGACCTGGAGTACCGGATCTGCAAGCTGGAAACGGCGAGGCCTGAGGCGCTCTACGTCGATTTCCCGCTGAACTTGAACAGGGACGCGGACGTGCTCAGCGACGGCCAGACCGGCTGGGTGGACTGGTCACGGGACGTCCTGCCGGGTGCCTGCCGGGAATGGATGCCCCTGCAGACCTCAGTGCTGGTGCGGGACGGGGAGCAGGACGTGCAGATCGCCTCGCCCGACGCCTTCCTGTTCACGGTCGGCGGGCCGGTCGCAGGCCGTTGGACCAGCGAACTGGAGACCCTCGGGAACCGGATCCTGTCCTACGTGCTCAACAATTACTGGCGGACCAATTACCCGGTGCTGCAGGGCGGGGACATCCGCTTCGCCTATTCACTGACCTCCGCCGGGCATATCCCCTTTGAGGAGGCCTTCCGTTTCGGCTGGTCGGCGCGCCAGGGGCTTGTCGCCCAGCGGATGAGCTACCAGGAGTTCAGGACCGGGGTGCCGCCGGTATTTGCCGATCCCTCCGGCAGCACGCTGATGAAGGGCCTGCCGGACCACATCCACCTGAACACCCTGCGCGGCAGCGACTGGGAGCCGGGCGCTTTTCTGGCGCGCCTGCTGGAGTGCGGCGGCCGCGCGGGCACGGCGGCGCTGTCCCTCCCCGGGCTGCGGGCCTGGCGGCAGGTGGACCACCTGGAGCGGCCTTTGGGGGAAAGGATCCCCGTACAAGACGCCACGGTTGAGTTGAATTTTTCGCCCTGGCAGGTCCGCAGCGTGCTGCTGTACTTCACCCCGCCGGCCTCCCCCTGAAGAACCGGGCAGCAGCAAGGATATCTTTCAGAAGTGAACCATGCGTTTCAAACCGTGAAACCACCCGGGGCGGTAAACCCTGGGTTTCTTGACAACGGGGATGAAAAAGGGTTCAATGGCGTTGGGTCACGCCCGCATACCGTCTATAATGAGGCTGCCGTTCTCCCGGCGGCGCCGGGGGAATCATCACAGAGGAGGAAATATTGATGAAACTTGGATTGATCGGGCTGGGCATCATGGGGAAGCCCATGGCGAAAAACCTGCTGAAGGCGGGCTACGACCTGACCGTGTTTGACCTGAACCAGGCCGCTGTGGAAGAGTTGGCCGCGGCCGGCGCCAAAAAGGCGGAGAGCGCGAAAACGCTGGCGGCGGAGGCCGACGTCATCATGACC
The DNA here is from genome assembly GCA_964544245.1 of uncultured Christensenella sp. Classification (GTDB taxonomy): domain Bacteria; phylum Bacillota; class Clostridia; order Christensenellales; family Aristaeellaceae; genus UBA6115. Next base: position 7,048 of record CAZJCB010000060.1, on the reverse strand, counting down.
ATGCTGCCCAACTCGCCCCACGTCAAGCAGGTGGTGCTGGGGGCGGGCGGCGTGCTGGAATCGGCCCGGCCGGGCGTCATTTTTGTGGACATGAGCAGCATCAACCCCATCGCCGCCCGGGAGATCGCCAAGGCGCTGGAGGCGAAGGACATCCAAATGCTGGACGCGCCGGTCAGCGGCGGCGAGCCCAAGGCCGTGGACGGCACCCTGTCCTTCATGGTGGGCGGCAAACCCGAGGTGTTTGAAAAGGTCAGGCCCATCCTGGAGAAGATGGGCGCCTCCGTGGTGCTCTGCGGAGACGTGGGCGCGGGCAACGTGACCAAGCTGTGTAACCAGATCGTCGTGGCCTGCAACATCGCGGGCCTGGCGGAAGCGCTGATGCTGGGCCAGAAGGCGGGCGTCAGCCCGGAAACCATCTACAAGGCCATCCGCGGCGGCCTGGCCGGCTCCACCGTGATGGACGCCAAGGCGCCGATGATGATGAACCGTAATTTCAAGCCCGGTTTCCGCATCGACCTGCACATCAAGGACCTGAACAACGTCATGGACGCGGCGCAGTCCGTGGACGCGCCGACCCCGCTGTCCGCGCAGGTGCTGGAGATGATGAAGGTGCTGCACGGCCTGGGCGACGGCAGCCTGGACCACAGCGCGCTGGCCCGCTACTACGAGCGGCTGGCGAACATCGAGTTCAGCAGGTAATAGGCCCCTCAGGCAGCTGATGGCCTGCCTGGAACAGAGGATTCAAGCCTCCGATGACACGATTTGTTGAACGGAGAATTAACACAAAAAATTCCGGGCCAGGGGAGGAACTCCCTTGCCTGGGGATCCGGGGGATGGATTCCCCCGGATCTTCTGCCCGTCTGTTTATTTCTGCATAGATTCCTGCTCTGTTGCAGGCTAAGGGAGGGCAGGCGCGATGGCGAAGGTGGTCATGATCGTCCCGACCGGCGAGATGCGCCGGGACGCCCTGCTTCTCCTGCCCCAGGCGCAGGTGGACGCCGAGGTGTTCGCGGAGAGTTCTGCCACGGTGCTCAGCCGCGTAGCCCAGGCGAAAAAAGACGGCGCGCTGGTGGCGATCGCCCGGGGCAACCACGCCAGCCTCATCCTCAAACACCTGGACATCCCGCTGGTGGAGATCCGGCTGAACGGCCAGAGCATCGCCGAACTGATTGTCCAGGCGGTCCGTCTGGCGGGCAGGGAGCACACCACGGTCGCCTTCCTGGGCTTTAAGAATATGTTCAGCGACATCTCCGCGTTTGAGGGCATCCTGGGCGTCAGGACGCTGGAATACCTGGTGGACAGCAGCGAGGAGATCCCGGATACCGTGCGCCGCGCGAAGGCGGACGGGGCGGACGCGCTGGTGGGCGGGGAGATCGCCCTGGGGGCTGCCCGGGAGATCGGGCTGCCCGGGGTGTTCCTGCGCTCCAACTCGGACGACCTGCTCTCCGCGCTGCGCACCGCCAAGCGCGTGCTGTACGCGATCGAGCTGGAAAAGAAAAATACCGTTGAAGTGACGACCCTGCTCAACTATTCCTTTGACGGCATCCTCAAACTGGACCCTGAGGGCCTGATCACCAAGGCCAACTACATGGCCGAGCGTGTATTCCGGCGCGGCGCGGGGGAACTCATCGGGCAGCCCATCACCCGTTTCTTTGACGAGCAGGACGGCCAGGCCATCACCGGGCGGCTCAAATCCCGCGACAACCAGCAGTCCTTCATGCTGCGCATCGGACGGGTCTCCCTCATCGCGAACCTGGCGAACCTGGCCGTCGACGGCGGCAGCGAGGGCGCCATCCTGTCCTTTCAGGAGTTCGGCGCGATCGAGGCGATGGAGGAGATCATCCGCCAGGACCGCTATTCCAGGGTGCAGAAGGCGCTGCGCCGCTTCAACGACCTGAAGAGCCGGTCCCCCGCCTACCTGGCGGCGCTTCAGGACGCGCAGAAATACGCCCAGTTCGACCTGCCCATCCTGCTGTACGGGGAAGTCGGCACGGGCAAGCGCACCCTGTCGGAGTGCGTCCACAACGCCAGCCTCAGGCGCAGCAACCCCTTCATCACGATGGACTGCGCCGGCATGCCCGCTGCCCTACAGGAGGAGCTGCTCTCGGGTTCTGAAAGGAACAGCGCGCTCAAGAGCGCCCACACGGGCACCCTGTTCATCGACAACATCGACCGGCTGACCCCCGCCGCGCAGTACCAGCTGCTGTGCGCCCTGCGCGATGGCGTCGTCTGGCAGATGGACCGTTTGAAGGCCCTGCCGGTCAACGTGCGGGTCATCGCGGCCACCAGCCGCAGCCTCTATGGCCTGGCCGTGGAAGGGGCGTTCAGCCTGCCGCTGTACAGCATGCTCAGCCAGCTGGAGGTCTCCCTCCCCGCCCTGCGGGACCGGCCGGAGGACATCCAGGACCTGACGGACCTCTACGTCGCCCGCTACTGCACCCGCTACCGCAAGCACGTCGTCCTGACGCCGGAGGCCAGGGGAGCGGTCGCGGGCTATTCCTGGCCGGGCAACCTGATGCAGCTGAACCTCTACGCGGAAAAGCTGACCCTGCTGGCGGAGGAACAGGTGGTGAACGCCGATTTCATCCTGCGCACGCTGCCCGGCAGCTTCCGGGAGGCCCCCGCCGCGCCGGGGCCGGGGGTTCAAAACGCGCCCGTCGTCATCTACAGCAGCCCGGAGGCGGAAACCATCCTGCGCCTGCTGGAAAAGCACCAGGGCAGCCGGATGAAGGCCGCCCAGGAGATGGGCGTCAGCAAGACGACCCTCTGGCGGAAGATGAAGGAATACGGCATCCAGAACAGTTTCAGGATGTAGGCCCAAACGCCCTTTGCTTCGTTTGGGTACCCCGAAGGGCACGCGTGAACCGAACGTTTCGGAGAATATGTCAATCGTTTCAAACCGTGAAAACACACTCTCCGGAAAATTCGGAAAACTTCCGGCCGCCGGCAAAAAACGGCGCGCACCCCCTTGGCTTCACGCCCGGCGCGGCCTACACTGGTCCTGAGCCCACAGCCCGGGAACACACTGGACAGAAAGAGGTCTCCCATGGCGCCGAAAATCACGGACATGAAGGTCTACCCCGTCGCCGGCCGGGACAGCATGCTGCTGAACCTCTCCGGCGCGCACGCCCCCTATTTCACGCGCAACGTGGTCATTCTGACGGACAGTCTGGGCAACACCGGGGCGGGCGAGGTGCCCGGCGGGCAAAAGATCACGCAGACCCTGGAGGACGCGCGGGAGCTGGTCGTCGGCCAGAGCCTGGCGAACTACAAGGGCGTCAAGGGGAAGATGTTCCAGGCCTTCTCCTCCCGCGACGAGGGCGGGCGCGGCCAGCAGACCTTTGACCTGCGCACGGCCATCCACGCGGTGACCGCGGTGGAGGCCGCGATGCTGGACCTGCTGGGCCAGTACCTGGAGCAGCCGGTGGCCGCGCTGCTGGGGGACGGCATCCAGCGGGAGCGCGTCAAGATGCTGGGTTACCTGTTCTATATCGCCGACCGGAAGAAGACGGACCTGCCCTACGGCGCGGAAGAAGACAGCGGCGTCCCCTGGTACCGCCTGCGCGACGAGGAAGCCATGACCCCCGAGGCCGTGGTCCGTCTGGCGGAGGCCACGCACGCGCTCTACGGCTTCAGCGATTTCAAGCTCAAGGGCGGCGTGCTGGCGGGCAGGGAAGAGATGAAGGCCGTCCGCGCGCTCAAGGAGCGCTTCCCCAAAGCCCGCGTCACCCTGGACCCCAACGGCGGCTGGCTGCTCAAGGAGGCCGTCGACCTGTGCCGGGGCATGCACGGCGTGCTCGCCTACTGCGAGGACCCCTGCGGCGCAGAGGGTGGCTTCTCCGGGCGGGAGATATTGGCGGAGTTCCGCCGCGCCACCGGCCTGCCCACCGCGACCAACATGATCGCCACCGACTGGCGGCAGATGGCGCATTCCGTAGCCCTGCAGTCGGTGGACATCCCGCTGGCCGACCCGCACTTCTGGACGATGGAGGGCTCGGTCTCCGTGGCCCAGCTGTGCCACCATTTCGGCCTCACCTGGGGCAGCCACTCCAACAACCACTTTGACATTTCCCTGGCCATGTTCACTCACGCGGCCGCGGCCGCCCCGGGGGAGATCACGGCGATCGACACCCACTGGATCTGGCAGGAAGGCCGCGAGCGGCTGACCGAAAAGCCCCTGGAGATCAGGGACGGCCACATCGCCCTGCCCAGGGAGCCGGGCCTGGGCGTCAGGCCCGACATGGCGCGTATCGAGGCGGCGCACAGGGTCTACCTGGAAAACTGCCTGGGCGCGCGGGACGACGCCGCCGGGATGCAGTACCTGATCCCGGGCTGGTCGTTTGACCCGAAGCGCCCGGCGCTGGTCCGCTGATCACAGGGAAGGAGAAGCCGTCATGAGCTTTGTACCAAAGGGGATCGTCCTGCCTGTCGTCACGCCGACGGATGACAACGGGCTCTTCAGCGAAAGCCGCTACCGGCGCCTGCTGCGCTTCTGGATGGAGGCCGGTGTCCACGGGGTGTTCCCCTTTGGCACCACGGGCGAGTTTTACGCCTTTGACGACGACGTCCTGCGCCGGATGATCGAGGTCTCCCTGGACGAGGGGCAGGGCAGGCTGACTGTCTACGCGGGCGCCAACCACATCACGCCCAAAGGCGTGCTGAAACTGGCGCGCCTGGCGGAGGACGCCGGCGCCGCGGCGCTGTCGGTCCTGACCCCGATGTTCGTGTCCCAGACCCAGGAAGAGCTTTTCCGGTTCTACAAGGCCGTCGCCGAGGGCACGCCGCTGCCCATCATCATCTATGACAACATGGGGAAGACCAACGTGCACGTGATGCCGGAGACCGTCGCCCGCCTGGCCGAGATCCGGAACATCGTCGCCCTCAAGGATTCCACCGGCGACATGACCAACACCGAGGAATGCGTGCGCCTCACCCGCCACCGGGGGGATTTCCACGTGCTGATGGGCCGGGACACCACCATCTTCGCCGGGCTGCACTACGGCTGCACCGGGGCCATCACCTCCTGCGGCAACATCGCGCCGCGCGTCGCGGTGGACATCTATGAAAAGTACATGGGGGGCGACATGGAAGGCGCGCTGGAGGCGCAGTTCCGCCTCTCCCGCCTGCGCATCGCGACCAACATGGCGACCTTCCCGGTGGTCATCAAAGAAGGCCTGCGCATGATCGGCCAGGAGGCCGGCGACTGCCAGGCGCCCATCCTTCCGCTCAACGACGCCCAGCGGGAAAAACTCAGGGCTGTGCTCCAGGAAATCGGCCTGCTCCATCCGTTGTTCGCCGGCATGTCCGGCCGATCATAAAAAACAAAAAGGAAAGAGGTCACCACATGAAAAAGATCCTGTCCCTGTCCCTGGCGCTCCTGCTGCTGCTGGGCCTGGCGGGCTCCGCCGCCGCCAGCGTATATGACGGGCAGCGCGTGCGCATCGTCATCGGCTCCACCTCCACCTCCGGCGACTCCTACATGGTCGCCGAGACCGCGAACCGTTATCTGCAGAAATACCTGAACATCGACTCCAAGGTGGACGCGGTGGGCGCCAACGAAGCCTTCGCCGCTGTCGCCGATGCCAAGCCCGACGGGCTGACCTTCATGATCTTCCACGACATGACCTACCTGGGCGTCCTGTTTGGCAGCTATGACGAGATGTACAAGCTGGAAAACATGGTCGTCGGCCCGCGCGTGGGCCAGAACCCCGGCTCCGCCTTCGCCGCCAAAGCCGACCTGCCCTACAACTCCTTCGCGGAGGCCGTGCAGTATCTGGCGGACAACCCTGAGGCCAAACTGCGCGTCTCAGTCGAGTCCGGCGGCGTCAGCCACATTGGCTTTGTCGCCTTCTACACCTGGGCCAAAGAGAAGTTCGGCGACGAGGTCGCCAGCCGCATCAAGGTCGTCATCGGCGGCTCCACCGACAAGAAACTCCAGCAGCTCTGGGACGGCAATTCCGACATCATTTTCGCCGACTACTCCTCCCTGCTCCAGTACACCGCCGAGGAGGTGGACGCCCAGCTGAAGGTCAAGTTCGTCGGCATGCTGGACTACATCCCCGGCATCGAGGGCCTGCCCGTCATGGCGGACCAGGGCATCACCCTGGCCGGCCAGCCCTTCATCTTCTCCAAGGACTTCCTGGTCTACCTGCCCCTGGGCACCCCGCAGGAGTATGTGGACGCGCTGGACGAGGCGGTCGCCAAGATGGCCGCCGACCCGGACTTCGTCGCCGACATGCAGAAGCTGACCTACGCGCCCTTCACGCTCTCCAGCGCGGAAGCGCAGGAGTTCATCTACGCCAAGCGCGAATCCATGAAAGCCTTGATCGAAGGCGCTCCCGCCTTTGACGACCTGGTCGAGTAAGTAAAACCTGTCCGGAGGGAAGGGGCGAAAGCCCCTTCCCTCCATCCCTTGACGCCTGATGAGGAGGAAGAGGCATGGGCGACCTGTTCAAGCTGGATTACAAGTACTCCACGTCCCACCTGGTGGTCCCCAGGATCGTGGGCGGCATCCTGGTCTTCCTGGCCGCCGTCCTGCTCGTCCAGCGGGCCCTTCGCTGCCGGAAGGAAGGCAAGCCCTTCATTGACCTGAAGGGCTTCAGGCTGTTTGAAAAGGGCTACAGCAAGGTGAAGTTCTGGGGCTCCCTGCTGATCCTGGCCGCCTATTTCTTCGCCCTGGACAAGCTGCACTTCCTGCCCGCCAGCCTGATTTTCATCTTCCTGCTCAACATGCTTTATGACGGTTCCATCAATGTCCCCGCCCTGATGGGCAAGGCGGAGAGCCCTGTGATCAGGGGGAAACCGCTGCTCATGAGCGCGGCGATCACCGTGGTGTTCTCCGTGGGCGTGTGGTACCTGTTCGGGTCCGTCTTCAACATTACGCTGCCTTGAGGCGAGGAGGCATTTATGGAAATTACCTTGGGCTTTGTCCTGATGGCCGCCCTGGGCGTGGCGGTGGGCATCGTCTTTGGCGCTGTGCCCGGCATGACGGCGACGATGGCGGTGGCGGTCTTCCTGCCGCTGACCTACGCCTTTGACATGTCTACCG
>CAZJCB010000059.1:0-11070 GCA_964544245.1 uncultured Christensenella sp. | reverse complement strand
CGGTGATCTTTTCCATCACCCTGTCGGAAATGATGTGCTCGTATAAGGGGATCCGTTTGACCTCTACGTTGCGCGCGGCCAGCTCCAGGTTCCGGTAATCCGGCTCGAAATGCATTTGGCTCCTCCAGTCTGCGAAGAAGTACGTCCAACGACTGTGCCCGGTACGACCGCGCGGTCAAAGGACAGATGAAAATGAAAACGGCGTCATGCCGGCGAATAACATCCCTACGCCTGCCCGGGGCGCTGGCTGTTGATCTGCTCGGCTATCTCATTCAGGTACACCCAGCGGTCCATCCTGTCGTCAAGCGCTGACTCAAGCCGCCCTTTTTCCGCTGTGAGGGACATCAGCTTTTCATAGTCGCTGGCGTTGCTCCGCATCTCTTCGTCGGCCCGGCGCAGCTGAGCTTCCAGGCCCGCGATTTCTTCATCGATGGAACCAAGCTCGCGCTGCTGCGCAAAGGTCAGCCTGAGCTTTGCGGGCCTTGAAGGCGGGAGGGAAGGCCCGGCGGACGCGGCCTTCTCCGCGATGGATGTAGGTGCGGGTTCATCCGTGTCTGCCGCCGGCCCGCGCTTCATCAGGTAATCCGAATAATTGCCCGTGTAGCGGCGGATCTCCCCGGCATCCCGGAACTCGAAAATCGTATCCACGGTCTTGTCAAGGAAGTAGCGGTCGTGGGAGACGGTGACCACGGCGCCGTAAAAGCCCGCCAGATACTCTTCCAGCACCGTCAGGGTATCGGTATCCAGGTCGTTGGTGGGCTCATCCAACAGGAGCACATTGGGCGCGCCCATCAGGATGCGCAGCATATACAGGCGCCGTTTCTCGCCGCCGGAGAGCCTGCTGACGGGAGTCCACTGCACGCTGGAGGGGAACAGGAACCGCTCCAGCATTCTGGAGGCGGAGAGGACGCCCTCGCTGGTCACCACTTCGCCCGCGACCTCTTTGACGTAGTCGATCACGCGCACATCATCCTGCGGCTCGTCCCACATCTGCGACAGATAGCCGATGTTGACCGTCGCGCCGTGCGAAACGCTGCCGGAATCCGGCCTGAGGAGCCCCGCGATCATCTTGATCAGGGTGGACTTTCCGCTGCCGTTTTCGCCGATGATGCCCACCCGGTCGTCCCGAAGCAGCAGATATGAAAAGTCTTTGACCAGGCAGCGCCCGCCATAGGATTTGCTGATACCCTTGATTTCGATGATCTTTTTGCCAAGCCGGGAGGAAACGGAGTCCATCGCCATCGCCTCAGCCTCCGCCGCAGTGCCGTCCTGCAGGGAATTGAAGCGCTCAATGCGGGCCTTGCTCTTGGTGCTGCGCGCCCGTGCGCCGCGCTGCATCCATTCCAGCTCGCGCCGGTAAAGGCTGCGGCTTTTCCGCTGCGCGGCCTGTTCGTCCGTCTCGCGCTGCGCTTTTCTTGCCAGGAACTGCGAGTAATTCCCGTCGTAAACATACAGCGCGCCTTCGTCGATTTCTGCGATGCGGTTGGTCACACGCTCCAAAAAGTAACGGTCATGGGTCACCATCACGAGGGCGCCCCGATAGCGCTGCAGAAAGGTTTCCAGCCACTGCACCATGTCGCTGTCAAGGTGGTTGGTGGGCTCATCCATGATCAGCAGCTCGCAAGGGCTCATCAAAGCCTGCGCGATCGCCACGCGCTTCTTCTCGCCCTCGGACAGGGCGGAAGTGCTGATCTTAAAATCGAAAAAGCCAAGCTTCGTCAGGATGGTTTTTGCCTCATAGGCCAGGGTGTCGCGCGCATGCGGGTCAGTGTTCTCCAGCACGATCGACAGCAGGGACAGGTTCCTGTCCAGAACCGGATTTTGCTGCAAATAGGCGACGCGCATGCCGGATGACTTGCTGAGCGTTCCCCCGTCCGGCATTGTCCGACCCGCTATGATGTTGAGCAGCGTCGTCTTGCCCGTGCCGTTGATGCCGATGACGCCGACCTTGTCGTTGTCGCTGATGTACAGCGACGCCTTGTCAAGGAGCACCTTGCCGGGAAAGCTCTTGCTGATTTTCTCCGCGGACAGTAGGATCAAATTGCACCTCGCGCTGTTTGGTCACAACAGTATAACAAAATACGCAGGGATCCGCTTTCCTTTTTCTGCGATATAAAGCGGCGATGGGGTTATTTGCCGGAACCATTTGCTCCGGGCGCGTCTATGCAGTGGCGCATCTTCGGGCGGGCCAATTGCACTCCTCTGAAACCATGAAGACAGGAAGACCAATGAGCGCAAGGGATGGAGCAAGTCATACCATTTGATCGAATAAACGCACCGATGTGAAGAGAGATCTTTTGTCCTGTCGATGTCGAGCGAAGGAAGCGCAGCGGAGTCTACGCTGACTGAACGAGAGGATGACAGGGCGGAAAAGATCCGTCGCATCAAAGCGTTTATGAAGGAAATTGGTATTAGTTGAATCTTTCACCCGACACTGGTATTTTGGAAGCGCTTTTCTTTTGCGGGCACCTGGCGACGCGAAAAGGAGAACCTGCAAAAACATGGCCGCAACGAAGGAGAAACGATGGATTTATACGCCTGTCTGCAGGATCTGTGGGACTTTCTGTACATGGAGCATCCCCTGCGGCCCGCCGACGCCATCATCGGTTTTGGCAGTCATGACCGGAGCACGGCCGTCCGCGCCGCCAACCTGTACAAAGCCGGGTGGGCGCCTGTCATCCTGTTTACAGGGTATCTCGGGAAAGGCACCGCGGGGGTATTCCCCAGGCCCGAGGCGGAGGTCTACGCGGAAATCGCCGTGCGGGAAGGCGTCCCCACGCAGGCCATTTTGATCGAAGCCAAAGCCGCCAACACGGGCGAGAACATCCGCTTCTCCAGGAGCCTTCTGGCGGAAATGGGATTGGACCCGAAGCGGATCATTGCCGTTCACAAGCCCTACATGGCCCGCCGGGTCTGCGCGGCCCTTGCGAAGCAGTGGCCGCAGGCAGAGGTCATCACGGCCCCCGCGTATACGTCCCTGCCGGACTATCTGGACAGGATGGGAAAGGACGGCCTGGAGGAAAGCGAAATCATCAACACCATCGTGGGGGATTTTCAACGGATGGACCTGTACGCGAAGCTTGGCTACCAGACGCCGCAGGAAATTCCGCCGGAAGCCTGGGCTTCCTATGAAGCGCTGGTCAAATTGGGGTACGACAGGTACGTCGTATAGTGAAAGGCGACACATCAGCCATCATTGGCGGGAATGCCGGGAAATCATGCGTTGATATTTAAGAATGTCAGTTGCTTTATTTCGGACTTTATGTTACATTTAACATATAGGGAACAATAAAATTGTTTGAAAGGGGGCGATCGGTAAGCGCTCAAGCGGAGGTCCCGGCATTTAGCCGCCTTAACCGCCGGCTCATGCCGGGCGTCCGGCGGGTAAATGGGCGCCCCGGAAGCGTTGATAATCCTCACTTTTCCGGGCGTAAAATCATTTAACCGCCGGAAATGCCGGAAATCCGGGCGCGTTTATGAAACGGTGAATGAACAGCGGCCCAGGCATTTGACCGCCTTAACCGCCGGCTCATGCCGGGCGTCCGGCGGGTAAATGGGCGCCCCGGAAGCGTTGATAATCCTCATTATTCAAGGCCGAGAATGATTTAACCGCCGGAAATGCCGGAAATCCAGGCGCGTTTGAAAACGGCAGACAACGCGGTCACCCCCCAGCCCAATACAGCCTGAAGGCGTTGGGAGGGGGAGGTGTATTCAAAACTTCCGTTTTCACGGAGGAGGCCCCCGATTTTCCCTTCGGAGGGAGGAAGGGGGCCTGCTCCTCAATGCAGGAACCCTGGCATGTTTACGTTGGATGGGGCCGGACCGCATGGGATGCGGTCCCTACAACGGGGGCCCCATCCGGGCTTGCGGGACCGATTGCCCATCGATCCGCAAGCCTCGGCAACCTTGCGCTGGATGGACCGGACCGCATGGGATGCGGTCCCCTCTTGAGCGCAAGTCTCTTTTTCTCCCACGGAGAGGATGGGCTTGCTTTGAAGAGGAGACCCCGCAGGGCTGCACCCATATCGTCCTTGCTTTCGATGTCGGCCGGGCCGCATGGATTGCGGTCCGTGCCGGCGTTTCCCATACATCCTGAACTCGATGCGGTTCTGTTCACAGGGTAAGCAATCCCTGCAATTGAGATTCCTTTCCGGGCTTGCAGGGCTGCGGTTCTCTCCCGCTTTTACATAGGTTCGGACCGCCGTGCGTGAACACGCAGGAAAATCCGGCATTTCCGGCGGTTAAATGCTTCTGAGGGTGAAAAGATGAGGCTTTTCAAGGGGTTTCAGCCTTCCATTTGGCCGCCGGACGTCCGGCGCGGCCCGGCGGTTAAGGCGGGCAAATGCAACGCCTTTGAGAACCATCATCCGGAAAATGCAGAAACTCTCTTGACTCATCCGATATTTATGAAAATATAAAGCGTACTATATTATTTCGTGCATTGGGGGAAGAGGTGTGCGGTACATCGAGCGGGCGCTTGAGCGGAAATTCCTGCGCATGGATGCCTTCTTCAAGGCTGTCCTGGTCACCAGCGCGCGCCAGGTGGGCAAAACCACCATGCTCAAACACCTGGCGGAGGGGCGGAAAAGAACCTATGTCTCCCTTGACAACCTGATGGCGCGCACGCTGGCTCAAACAGACCCAATGCTCTTTTTTCAGACTTATCGGCCACCCATCCTCATAGACGAGGTGCAAAAAGCCCCGCAGCTCTTTGAGCAGATCAAGATCATGTGCGACGAGAGCGATGAAACCGGCCTGTTCTGGCTGACCGGCTCACAGCAGTTCGGCATGATGAAGAACGTTCGGGAGTCACTGGCGGGAAGGATCGGCATCCTTGAGCTGTTCAGCCTTTCCCGGGGTGAAATCGAAGGCACGGCGTTCATGGACGACCTGGATTTCTCCCTGCACGGTCTGCTGATGCGGCAAGCGCAGGCTAAAAAGAACAACGTCCTGGACGTATTTGAGCATATCTGGCGAGGCGGCATGCCACAGGTGCTGAACGCGGACGCGGAGCAGCGGCAGGAATACTACGACTCCTATGTCGACACATACCTGATGCGAGATATCGCCGAAGCCGGCGGGATCACAGACACAGTCCGCTTCCGCCGCTTTTTGCTGGCCTGCGCCGCGATGACAGCAGACCAGATCAACTATAGGACCCTGGCGGATGCCGCCGGCATTTCCCAGCCAACAGCGAAGGAATGGCTGCAGGTGCTTCAGGGTCTGGGCATCGTCTATCTGCTGCAGCCCTATGCCAACAATGAACTGAAGCGGCTTGGCAAGACGCCTAAACTGTATTTCTGCGACACCGGTCTGTGCGCGCATCTCTGCATGTGGCTGACACGGGATACCTTAATGAACGGAGCGGCGAGCGGGCGATACTTTGAGAACCATGTGGTCGTCGAACTGCTCAAGCACTATGCGTACGCGAGAACGAAGGCCAACCTGACCTATTACCGCGACGCCAACGCCAAGGAGATCGACCTGTTCGTGGAAGAGGACAAACGAATCCATCCCCTGGAAATCAAGAAATCCGCCAATCCTGACCGGCGCGAAGTCAGGAAATTCAGCCTGTTGGAGAAAGCGCAGCTTGAGCGAGGCCATGGCGGCATCGTATGCATGTGCGAAGAGGTCGTTCCGATCGACGGCATGAATTGTTTCATTCCATGCAATCTCATCTAAAAATCCTGGCGGGGATCGTCGCACATCGACAGGGGGCTTGTTTTATCCGACCTCTTGATGACGTGCAGCCGTAAAACGCTCCCTGGAACGTACAGGGGGTTCAAAACCCGGGTGGTTACGGCGCGACGTCCGCTTCGTTGGGGTAGCCCCGCTGCTCCCAGAAGCCCTTGTAATCCGGATCGTCGGACAGGGTGATGCTGTTCACCCATCTCCCCCATTTGTAGCCCAGCTTGTCCTCCGCCACCACGATGAAGGGGTATCCCAGTTCCGGCGGCAGGTCCAGCCCATTGGCGCCGTAGGCCAGGATCAGCGCCCTGTCCCGGACCGTCTGAAGCGGCAGCGAGGTCGTGTACCCGTCCGCGGAGCCGAAAATCACCGTCACGGCCTCCGGCTTCGCGCCGGCCAAGCCGATGAGTTCGTCCAGCAGCACGCCCTTCCAGAGGACGGTGGCGTCCCAGCCCTCCACGCAGTACAGGGTGATCAGCCGCTCATGGGGGTCCATCGCGCGCACCTGTTCATAGGACAGGGCGACTTCCTTTTCCACCAGGCCGCCGAGCGAAAGCGTGTAACTCTCCATGTCCACCCGCTGGATGCCCTTGATGGAGTTGTCCCTGGGGCCGACGGCCGGGTCAAGCCGCGCCCCCTGGTACTGCGTGACCTCGTTCTCCCTGTACCTGCTCCGCGTGGCCGCAGATACGGCGTCAGCTGTAGCAGGGCTATCGTCCTCCGCCCGCGGCGCGCAGCCTGTGAACAGAAACATGAGTGCCAGCAGCAAAGGCAGGAAACGTTTCATCCTCCTAGCCCCCTTTCTTTTCGTTAAAACATAGGGGACGGTTCCCTGTGTTATGTCTCTTCTGCGACATATTTCCGCACCAAAACATGGGGGGACGGTTCCGTGTGTTATGTCTCTCCTGCGACATATTTCCGCACCATCGCCAGGCTGACACCGCTCAGGCGGACCATCTGCCGCAGTGTCGCGCCGGCCTCCCGCATCCGTTTCAATGCCCTGACCATCGCCCGCTCGTCCAGGCGGCTGAAGGCCTCAGCGTTCGCCGCGCCGGACGCCTTCCGCATCACCTGCAGCGCCTTTTCATCGGACAGGAGCGAGGGCCGCGCGCGCTCCGGAACGTCCAGGATTGACACCCCGTCATCCTGCGCGTGCCATGCCGGGATCTCATCTCGCGGGATGAACGCCAGCAGCAGGCTTGTGTCCGTCAGTGCGTCCGGCCTCGGAGCGACGTACTCCAGATAACTGCTGTAGGGATACCGGCCCGGTTCATCAACGATGCCCGCCTTGACGGGGTTGCGGTGAATGTAGCGTATAACCGTCGTGAAATAGGCGTCGCTGTCAACGGCCTCGCTCCTGAAACGGTCCTCAAACAAACCGCCGCTGCGCTCATAGCGTCTGTTGTAACGGGCCACATACCAGACGCCCAGTCGTTTCATGACCTGGGAAACCGTTTCGCCCGATGGATTTTCCCGGATCAGGAGGTGGACATGGTTGGGTAAAAGGCAATACGCGTGGAGTGTGAACCCGCACAGATCACGGTATTTGCGCAGGCCTTCCAGAAAGATCCGGTAGTCCGTTTCGTCGTGGAAGATCCGCTGCCTGTTGCCGCCGCGCAGCATGACATGGTACAAGCCGGATTCGCTTCGTTTCCGGGCCCTCCGTGGCATCTTTCTATCCTTCCCCTTCTCAGTTTGCTCTGAAATAGTTTTCTCTTCCAGACCAAATCTGTATCATGCGGCACGAAAACACATGGAACCGTCCCCTGTGTTTTAACCCTTGATGCCGGTGGTGGCGATTCCTTCGATGAAGTAGCGCTGCAGGAAGAAAAACACGATGCCGACGGGGATCAGCGAGCACAGCGACGCCGCCATGATCAGCTGGTAATCCGCCGTATATTCCTGAATGAAGCGTCGCAGGCCGACCTGGATGGTCTTCACGCTGTCGCTGGTCAGGTAGATCTTCGGGCCCAGGAAGTCGTTCCAGGTGTTGACGAAGGTAAAGATGGTCAGCGTGGCGATGGCCGGCTTGGACAGCGGCAGCATGATGCGCGCCCAGATGCCGTACTCCGACAGCCCGTCGATGCGCGCCGCCTCATTGAGCTCCCAGGGGACGTTCATGAAGGACTGGCGCATCAGGAAGACCCCGAAAGCCGAAAAGGTCTGCAGGATGATCATCGCGTGCAGCCTGTCGTAGAGCCCGACGGAGCGCATCATGATGAACTGCGGCAGCATGTAAGCCTGCCAGGGTACGGCGATGGTGCCGATGTAGAGCAGGAACAGCAGGTCGCGCCCACGGAAGCGGAGCCGGGCGAAGGCGTAGGCGGCGAAGGAGGAGGTCAGCAGCTGCAGGAAAGTCACGCTGAGCGCAATGACGGCGGTGTTTTCGAAATACACCAGCAGGGGCACCCTCTCCCAGATCCGGACGAAATTCAGCCACTGCGGCTGCGCCGGGATCCAGACCATCGGGTAGCGGAACACGTCGTTGGAGGTCTTCAGCGAGGAGGAAATCATCCACGCAAAGGGCAGCAGCGCGAGGAAGGTGATCAGCGCCAGGCCCAGCATCGCCGCCGCCCTGCCCAATCCCTTCAGCCGCTGCCTGTTCTTTTGCGCCGGAAAGGCTGTCATCCGTTCCCCCTCCCCTACATGTAGTTGACCCATTTGCGCTCGGCCCTGAACTGGATCAGCGTGACCAGCAGCACCAGCAGGAACAGCACCATCGCCACCGCGCTGGCGGCGCCGTAGCGGATCTCGTCAAAGCTCAGCTCGTAGATATAGGTGACCAGCATCTTCGTGGCCCTGCCGGGGCCCCCTTCGGTCATGATCTCCACGACGTCATAAATCTTGAAGCAGTAGATGGTCATCATGATGGACACGAAGAAAGTGGTGGGGGTCAGCATCGGCAGCGTGATGTGGCGGAAGCGCTGCAGGCCGGTCGCGCCGTCCACCGTCGCCGCCTCATACAGCTCGCGGGGCACGCCCTGCAGCCCCGCCAGGTACATCACCATGTAGTAGCCGGCGTTGCGCCAGACGCTGAGGATGACGATGGTCCACAGAGAAAGGTCCCTGGTCTGCGTCCAGGTCTTGCCGATGTCCACGCCGATGAGCGAAAGCGCGCGGTTCACGGGCCCGTACTTCATCAGGATAAAGTTCCAGCAGGTGCAGACCGCCACGAGGGAGGCCACGTAGGGGAAGAACAGCGCGCCGCGGAAAAAGCGCGCGCCCTTGACGGCGCGGTTGAGGACGAGCGCCAGCAGCAGGGAGCACAGCATCGTCAGCGGCACGGTGACCAGGGTGTAGGCCACGGTGTTTTTCAGCGCGATGCCCATGTTGCTGCGGTCGAAACTGAAATTGCTGAACAATTGCCGGTAATTATTCAGGCCCGCCCAGGAGATGCCCGACATCGCGCCCCCGTTCCAGTTGAGGAAGGACAGGGCGACGGAAAAGAGGACGGGCCCCAGGGTAATGAACAGGAAGCCCATGAAATTAGGCGCGATGAAACTGGCGGCGATCCACGCGGTCCGCTTTTCCATGCGGCTCATTTTCACGCTGGCGGCCCTCCCGGACGTTTCTTGCGGGGAAATCATCCCCTGATGACATGAGGGCGCCGGGGCAAGATACCCCGGCGCCCAGGATGGAAAGCCTTATTCCGCGAGAAGCTGGGTCACGCGCTCTGTCATGTTCGCGACGCCTTCCTCGATGGGGATGTCGCGGGTCATGATGAGGGTGTGCTCCTCGTTGAGGATGTTCTCAATGGCCTTTGCCTTGGGATGCATCGGGAACTCGATGACGACGGAAGCCGGGACGAGCGCGGCCAGCGCGCCTTCATCCTGCGGGAAGCCCTCGACGGCGGACATCACGCCCGCCACGTCGTCGCTGACCCATGCAGGCCGCGTGCCGGTGCCCGCGGTCACGGCGGAGCCTTCCGGCCCGCAGACCCAGGCCAGGTAATCCCAGGCGAGGTCCTTCTGGGCGCTCTTCGCGTTGATGGCATAGGCGGTGAGGTTGCCGAAGGAGGAACCGGGCGCTACGCCTTCCTTGTGCGGCACGGAGGTGAAGGACCAGTCGAAATCAAAGATCCCCTGCGCCCTGTCGTTGATCAGGGTGGAAACGAACCAGTAGCCCATGGGCAGCATGGCGATCTTGCCGCCCTGGAAAGCGCCCTTGTAATGCAGGCCGGCCGCCTTGACCTCGCTGTATTCCATGACGGCGCCGGCGTCCTCAAGGTCGCGGATGATCTGGTAGAAGTAGGCCAGCGGCTCATAGTTCCCGTCCACCAGGGTCCAGCCGCCCCCGGCCTCCGCCCAGTCCACCGCGGCGGACAGCCAGGTGTGGTAATGGGAGCCGTACACCTTGTCGATGCCTTCGCCCGAGGTCATCTTTTTCGCCAGCTCCACGTACGCTTCCCAGGTCATGTCGCCCGCGGGGTACGCCACGCCGGCAGCGTCAAAGAGGGTCTTGTTGTAGTAGAGCACCCAGAAATCGCTGCGGAAGGGCAGGCCGTAGCGCATCCCGTCGGCGCCCTTGAGGTTTTCGTCCATGCCCAGGAAGCCCGACAGGTCGTAGGCCGCGGCGTTCAGGTAGCTGTCCAGCGGCTCCAGGAAGCCCTGGAGGATCTGGTTGTTCAGGCCCGGCATGTCCTTGACGCAGACCAGGTCGGACGTGTCCCCGGCGGCGAGCATCACGGCCACGTCGTCGGAGTAGTTCTGGGACGCGACGTCCTTGTAGACGATGTCAACGCCCGGGTTGAGCGCTTCGTAGGCCGCCTCCTGGGCGGCGAGGTATTTGGTGGTCGTGGCGTCCCACACGACGACCGTCAGGGTCTTCTTCTCCCCTGCGACCGCGCTGGACACCATGGCCATCGCCATCATCAGGGCAAGCAGCAGCGCCATTGTCTTTTTCATGGTCCATTCCTCCTTATTGTCCGGACGGCGCTTTCCACGGCGGCAAGCGGCCGGCGGCCTCTTTCCTTCCGGGTATTCGTCATCCTGTCTGGTTTGATTATAGCCACGCGGCCCGCGGTTTGTCAAACGGCAAAGCCGAGGAAGCACGAAACGGCGTAGACGTTGGTTCATGCGTATCTGAGAAAACCGGCCTTCAATGTTCGAAAAAGGAGAATGACGGACCCGTCAAAGAACACACAGTACCGTCCCCTATGTTTGCCGGGCACGGGCATATTCAATAATTACGCGCCATTAATACCCATTAATACCGATTAATCCCCGAAAGGAGAAACGCCCGCAGCCATTGATATGCCTCACTTTTTTGCCCTTTTTCGGAATTATGCGCCTTAATACCGGGACCCCCCCGTGTTTGCGCGCGGGGGCGGGGAAGCGATGGGGAAGCGATGGGGAAGCGATGGGGAAGCGATGGGGAAGCGAT
>CAZJCB010000058.1:0-11086 GCA_964544245.1 uncultured Christensenella sp. | reverse complement strand
AACGAAAAAAGACGGGGCCAGGGGATGGTGTTCCCTGTGACCCCGCCTTCTTTTTGTTGTAATGGTTTCAGCCCTGGCCGTGCTTCCTGACGGCCTGGATGGCGATGCAGCCCGGCCCGCCCTGCACGGTAAAGGCGGGGGACAGCAGGAAGGTCAGCACGTCCGTCCCTGGGAAAGCGGCGCGGATGATCCCCTCGGCGGTCCGCAGCGAGTCCTCCGCCATGGCGTGGGAGATGCCGATCTGCCAGGCAGGGTCCACGCCCAGGCGCTTCAGGTCCTCCGCGATGACGTGGACCGCGTGCTTGAACGAGCGCTGGATGGACAGGCGCGTGAGATGTTTGCCGTCCTCCGTCTGGGTCATCACCGGCGCGATCCGGATCAGTTTCCCGATGTGCGCCATGAGGGGAGACAGGCGCCCGCCGCGCCTGAGATAGTCAAAATCCCTGGGGATGAGGTAGCTTTTGGCCGTGGCGGCCAGCTTTTCCAGTTCGGCGGCGATCGCCCGGACGCTTTCCCCCTTTTTGGCCAGTCCGACCGCTAAGCGGACAAGGCTGCGGTGCGGAAAGCACAGGGTGCGGCTGTTGAAGACCGTGACGCGGCCGGGGTTCTCCGCCATGCCCGCGGCGCTCAGGGCGGTCTGGTAGGTGCCGGACAGGCCGTCCGCGATGGTGACGTTGAGGACCTCATCTTCGGGATATTTGCTGTACAGGTCCAGGACCTCCCCCAGGGCGGGCTGGGAGGACGCGGGGACGTGGCCCTGGCGGATGATCTCCACAAATTCCCCGGTTTTGATCTCTTCCAGTTCCCGATAGGTTTTCCCGTTGACGCTGACGCAGAGCATCGCGACGTCGCATCCCATTTCCGCCGCTTCCGCCCTGGTCAGGAGTGTGGACGAGTCTGTGATGATCTTTACCATGGCCTGGCCCTCCTTGATGTGCCCGTTCGGTTCCGCGCATGCCTGATTCAGCGAAACAGAATGCCGCCTTTCCGTTCCCAAAATAACACGCGCCGCCGGCTTTGTACAGGAAGCGGCAGGCGGAAAAACGCCCCCTCCTGGGGGCGCTAGATGGGGTTCCGGGCCTGAACGGCAGAAGATGATGTGTCAAATACGGTGCTTGTCAGGTCAGGAAATCCGAACGCATTCGCCGTTCGGGGTCCGGTTCTGGAAAGAACGTCAGCGGTCCGGGATTTCTGTCAGCGCTTGGGCCGCCGGTCAGAGCCCCTGCCGGGTGGCGGCGATGATCGCCTCAATCCCCTCGCGGGCAGGCCCCTCCGGGGTGATCTGCAGGGCCTGTGTCAGGACGTCGATGAAAGTTTTGCAGGAAGCAATTTTGCCGTCCCTGAATTCGTAGAAGCAGCTGCCCGGCATGACGTAGGGTATTCCGTTGATGACCCCGGAGATGTCGTGATCAATGGCCGCGTAGTTCCCCTGGACGATGATGCCTGCGCCAACTTCCGTCAAGGTGAAGTCTTTGGTGCCCATAACGATCCAGTTGGCGAACTTCCCGATTCCCTCAGTCCCCTCGAACGTCCCCAACGGGGTGGCCCAGACCGCATCTTCGGTGAAGTAGGAGGAAGCCAGCTTGACGTCGCCCGACGTCCACGCCTTCATGAAATTGTGGATGGTCTCTATGATCATCTGTTCATCCTCCGTGGGAGGTTGCGACTCGGCGCGCGCAGAGGCCGTTCCAAGACCGGCCAGCAGCAGGAGCGCCAGGAAGACAGATAGCAATCTTTTCATGATACCCCTCCTTGAAGTGCCTTGGATTGCTCCTATAAGGCATACCAAGCCGCTTCAGGACCCGGAAAAGTGCCCACCGTACAAACA
The DNA here is from genome assembly GCA_964544245.1 of uncultured Christensenella sp. Classification (GTDB taxonomy): domain Bacteria; phylum Bacillota; class Clostridia; order Christensenellales; family Aristaeellaceae; genus UBA6115. Next base: position 9,258 of record CAZJCB010000058.1, on the reverse strand, counting down.
ATATTCTCTTTGCACAAAGATGTCAACATTCAATGATGGGCAGCAGGCGGGGTACGCGCCCCCTGCTCCGGCGCGCTGCCGTGGTCGCAGCCTTCTTTTTTTCGCCCTAGGCGTTTTTCAGCACGATCCGGTAGCGGGCCTTGTTTTACCGCACCAATCTGTGGTGGAGGACATCCCTTCGCCGCCCGGGCAGGGCCCGGCGGACCCCGTTTATCCGCCGCGCGGACGGTGTATATAGGAAACATCCCGCCCGCGTGGCCGCGGGCCGTGAGAAGGAGGGCTTATGAAAAAGCATTTCAACATTTTTCTGGCCGTGCTGCTGGCGCTGGCGCTGCCGGTATTCGCGCATGAGAGCATGGACCACAGCATGGTGACGCCGACGGACGCCTTCACCCCCGCGGAAAACCCCCTGTACCCGGTCGGCGCGCAGGTCATCCTGGCCGCCGACCACATGCCCGGCATGAACGGCGTCCTCGCCCGCGTCTCCGGCGCTTTTGACACGACGCTCTACGCGATCACCTACACGAGGAGCGACACGGGCGAAACCGTCGCGGACCACAAATGGGTCGTTCATGAAGAGATTGCGGGCCACGGCGCGGATCCCTTCCAGGTGGGCGACACCGTCACTCTGCTCCCCGGCCACATCAGCGGGATGGGCGGCGAAGGAATCCAGGCCGAGATCACCCAGGCCGTTCCCGGCCCGGCGTACATGGTGGACTTCACCCCGGCGGACGGTTCCGAACCGGTCGTGAACCACCAATGGGTCTCGGAGGCGGAATTGCTTCCCTACGGCTCCCTGCAGGGGTCGCCGGGATGTGACTGACGGCCCGTACGGACCGGCATGGACGGGGCCCGCTTCGCAGGAGGCGGGCCCTTTCAACATTTTTCTCCCGGCAGCCGCGGGGCTGGAAAGAACGGCATTGCGCTTATACCACTGGTATTGCTGTTGTTTTGGCATGAAAAGGGATATACTGGTGCCGGTACCGGGCGGCCTGCGCCCGGCCAGCGACTGATTTTGGAGGTGCCCCGCATGATGTACACCGCAAGCAAAAAGGAGATTGTCCTCTAGCCGGGGAGGCTGGTGTGACAAATGGAAACACGCCTCCCATAGATAGAAAACCATCGCATTCTATCAGGAGGTCACCCGGTGAACAGGGAAAACAAAAGAATACTCTACGAGAAAGGTTACTATAAAAACCACCCCTGCAGCGACTCCTTTACGTGCAAGGTCTGCGGAAGGCTGGTCGTATCGGAAGGCGCGGGAAGCGAGTACCGCAACCATTGCCCCAATTGCCTGACAAGCCTTCACCTGGATATAGAACCGGGAGACAGGGCGTCGGACTGCGGCGGCTATATGGACTCCATCGCGGTTTGGGTCAGGAACAACGGCGAATGGGCCATCATCCACCGGTGCCGGAGGTGCGGGGCCTTAAGCTCCAACAGGGTCGCGGCGGACGACAACTCGATGAAGCTCATGTCCATCGCCATGAAGCCCCTGGCGTTGCCGCCCTTCCCCATTGAGCGGATCCAGGAATTGACCAGGATGATGGGCGGGGACGCAGACTTGAAATAGTCCCGGCCGAAGACCGCCGCCCGCCGCCTGAACCGGCGCAGCGGCGTCTCCGACCCGGGGAATGACCGGAAGGAGGAATGGAAATGGGAAGGGCGACGGAAGACCTGCGGCACGAGCATGAGGCGATCCTGCACGTTCTTGGCATCCTTGGCAGGGCGAACGCCGCGGACGGCCGCAAGGCCGAAGCGAAACTGAAGTTTTATGAGGAACTCGTCTATTTCCTGACCGTGTTCGCGGACCGGTGCCACCACGGCAAGGAGGAAGGGCACCTGTTTCCCGCGCTCGTCGGGAAGGGGGTCGCAGACGAAGGCGGGCCCGTCGGCGCCATGCTCGCGGAGCACCGCCTGGGCAGGGAATACATCGCGGCCATGAAGGAGGCGCTGGCGGCCGGGGACGCGGAAAAGCTGCGCGCCGCGGGGGAAGGGTACGGCGGCCTTCTGCAGGCCCATATCGGGAAGGAGAACAACGTCCTGTTCCCGATGGCCGACAGGCTGCTGGGCGCGAAGGCGCAGGACGCGCTGTTTGAAAAGTTTGAAAAGCATGAGGAGCAGGTCATCGGGCATGGGGTCCACGAGCGGCTGCACGCCATGATCGACCGCTGGGCCGCGGAGTACCCCTGAAGAAGGGCGCCTCCCCCGGCATGACTGGCCGCCGGGCGTGAACGGCGGCAGGCCCGCCGCTTCCAACAGGTGAAAAGATAAACCCGCACCGCGATGCCGGTCCGCGCCTGATGCCCGCCAGCACGACGGCCATCAGGACAGCCGCGGCGACGGCAAGCGATGCGGCCGTCCAGACCTTCCAGGCCGGAGCCTGATGGGCGACCGGGCCGCCGCGCGTCAGCAGCGTGATGGAATCCGCGTGCAAATCCATGTCCCCGCCGTGCTCAGGGCATGCCCTGTGAAAAATGCCGGCGACCCTGATGGTGTCGCCAATCTGGCTGTAGCGGCCGGCCAGGCGGACCTCGCCGGCCGGACCGCTCGGCACCCATACCCCGATGGCGTTGCCGCCGTCTGAGACGTTGAGCCACACGTGGTCGCCGGCGTTGAGGATATCCCCGATCACTTCGCCTGAATAGGCGATCTCCCGGCCGTCGTATTCCTTTGCCCGGTCGATCAGCTGGCCGCTGCCGGCTTCTTCGCCCAGGGCGCCCAGGGGGTGCGCGAACAGAAGGCAGCATGCCACAACAACCGTCACAGCGCGGTACATTTTCTCCTGATCCTCCCCGCAACGTACACTGCCAGCGCGAATACGGACATGAACTCCAGCCGCGCCAGCCACATGATGAGGATATAGGTCACCTTGAGGGCCGGGGGCATAAGGGGCGAGGTGACGCCGATGCTGAGGCCTACGTTGCCCGTCACTGAAGCCGATTCGAAAGCGGCCATTCCGAAGGGGTAACCGCTGAGCATACCGGCCAGCGTCCCGGCGGCAAACGTCAGGACGTAGGCCATGACGATGAGGAACGCGCTCCTGATCAGGCTGTCGTCCAGCAAGACGTCCCTGACGTGATGGTACTTCTCAACTAAGACGATGGAATCAGGAAGCGCCATGCGCCTGACCTCCCGCCGTATCGTGTGCGCAATGATCCCGATCCGCAGGCCCTTGAAACCGCCCGCGGTGGAACAGGCGCTGCCGCCGAACAGCATTGCCAGGGTGATGGAGAACAGCGCGACGTCGCCCCACTCATGGTAGAACTGCTTGGCATACACGGTCATGAAGCCTGTGGTCGTATGGCCCGATATCAACTGGTAAAACCCTTTGCGGAACGTCGATACGATGCCGGGATAAACGTCCAGTCGCATCAGGCCCAGCGTGGCGATCAGCGTCAGCGCCGTCACCGTGACCGTAAAGGATACGGTTTCCACGTTCCGCACCAGTTCCGCGCGCTTCCCGGTCATCACCGCGTAGTGCAGCGCGAAGTTGAAGGACCCGATGACAAAGAACACGACCGTCGCGATCTCGTATACCGCGCTGTGATAATAGAGGATGTTCTGGGACATGGGCGCGAAGCCGCCCGTGCTCCAGGCCGCCATGAACACCCACAGACCATGCAGGAACGCCCTGTCCGCGGACAGGCCGGCCGCGGCCCCCGCACCCCAGAGAACCAGGGTGCCCGCCAGCAGGTAGATCATGCTGATCAGCCAGATCGTGCGCGCCGTGCTGACCGCGTTGGGCATCAGCCGCTCGTCTTTGCCCTCCCCGACGTACATCTTGTACGCGCCGCTGGTCCCCTTGACCAGGAAGGACAGCGCGAGCACGACCATCCCCTGCCCGCCGATGAACGTCAGCAGGTGCCTGTACATGTTCAGGCCGTCGGACAGGTGGTCCAGGTTCTGGATGAGCGTCAGCCCCGTCGTCGTCAAACCGCTCATCACGTCAAAGCAGCTGTCGAGATAGGACAGGTAATTCCCGCTGAGGTAGTAGGGCAGGGCGCACAGCAGCATGCCCAGGAACCATGAACCCGCGGCCACCGCCATGCCCTGGTTCCAGCCCAGCCTCCGGCGTTCGGCCCTTCTCCCGGCCAGCGCCATGGCGCCCCCGGCCAGGAGCGCGATGGAACTGCTGATGAGAAAATTGAGCGCCATGTCCCACTCGCCGCCCAGAAGGGACGTGGCAAGCGGGACATACTGCACCAGGCCCATGCCGATCAGGACCAGCCCGATATAGTGCCAGGTCAGCCGGTCGTTCCCCTTTTTATTGTTGAGCATGTTTCTCCCTTATCCGTCCAGGAGCGAGATCAGAAGCCCGACGAGGACCAGCGCGCAGGCGAAGGCCGTTTCCGCCAGCACGCCCAGGGCGCAGGACCGCCACTTTTTCACGTCAGTGCTCCCGCTTCATTTTCAAGGAAATACCCGCCCAGCAGGTCGAGGTCCTCCTCCCTGCCCATGGCGATCACCGTATCGCCTGAATGTATGCCGGTCTGGCCGCCTGGCACCATGATGCCATCGCCGCGTATCAGGGTCACAAGGATGACGCCGGCTGGCAGGCCGAGGTTCCTGACTTCTTTGCCCGCGGCCCTGGCATGTTCGGCCACCCGGTATTCACGGATGCGCAGGCCGTCGATCTTCTGCGCCAGCATCTGGTTGATCCCCTCCCAATCGACCTCGTGTTCGATGATGTCGGCGATAAAGGAAGTGCTTGAAACTGCCGAGTCCACCCCCAGCGCCTGGAAAACGCGGATGTTCTTGGGGTTGTTCACACGGGCGATGGTGCGGGGGACGCTGAAATAGTTCTTCGCCAGCTGGCAGGCGACCAGGTTGTCCTGGTCGTGCCCGGTCACGGCGATCAGGATGTCGGCGTCGCCGATTTCCGCTTCCCTCAGGTCGTTCACGCTCGTGCCGTCGCCATGGATCAGCGTGATGCCAAGGCCCGAAAGCTCTCCCGCGATCTTCTGGCACATCTCCGCGTCCGCCTCGACCAGCGCCAGGCGGTGCCGGTGCGGGGCCAGGGTTTTGGCCAGATAGTAGCCAAGCTTGCCGCAGCCGACGATTATGATGAACATGCCGGACCGCCCCCTTCCGCCGCGTATTCGCGAAAGACCAGGAGGTCGCCCGGGTGGATGACGGTCTCCGGCTCCGCCAAAGTGAAGGCGTTTGACCTGATGATGCCCATGACGCGCTGATCCCGCAGCGCGGACATCTGCCGGCCAACGAACTGCCGGGGCGCCGGGGCTGTCCGGAACCTTACCCTTGTCCCCGCGATCGCCGCCTCCGCCCGGACCGTTCCCGGCAGCAGCATTTCCCTGATCCTTTTGACAGCCAGGGACGTGGGGCAGACCGTCGTCAGGCCCATTTCACGGAAGACCCGTTCGCTTTCCGGGGAATACAGCCTGGCGATCACCCTGGGCACGTGAAACAACCCCTGCGCCACCTGGGCGATCATGATGTTCATGTTGTCGTCCCTTGTCACAGCCGCCAGGGCGTCCGCCTGCTGGATACCGGCGTTTCGCAGCACGTCTTCGTCCATCGGCACCCCCGTGACCGTGACGCCGTTGAAGCCCGTACCCAGCGCCTCCAGGTTCTTCGGGTCGCTGTCGATCACCACGACGTCGTGATTCTCTTCTGACAAGGTCTGCGCGAGGCTCGCGCCGATGGTCATGCATCCCGCGATGATAAAATACATGGGTCTCCCTCCCCGCCGGTCCTCGGCAGCGCAGGGCGGACCAGCCGCCGGCGGAATTTTTTATCCGGTTTCCCCGCGGCGGCGTGGCCCACGCCGCGGGCGTCATAGGATACTTCGATCCGGCCCTCAAGCGGGTCGGGCGGGCAGTCGCTTTCGTCAAAGGCGACCGCTTCAACGGAGAAGAACGAACCGTAGCGCTCAATGTTCTGCCTGGCCGGCCGATACGTCGGGTCAAGCGCCCACGCCGCCCGGAAGTGCTTCATCGCCAATACGTGGCTGCCCTGCTTTTCCAGCAGGATGCCCAGCAGGTTGTTGGGCTCCGGCAAGTTCGGATACCGGCCCATCGCGTCGCATAACAGTGTCCAGCACTCGTCGAACTCCCAGTTTTTGATCAGCGCCCTGGCCCTGTCGCACAGTTCCTGCCGTTCCCTGATGTCCTCAGGCACCTTCATTTTCATGAACGAAACCTCCTTCGCGGTCCTTGAACCGCATCCTCATCATAGCCGGAAAGCTGTGAGGATGGTGTGAGGGTTCGCGCGCCCGTGTGAGGATGCTGTGAGGAATCAAAAACCGCCCCGGATGACCGGAGCGGAGGTGCCGGGGGCGTCGGGCCGTTCAGAGCCTGCGCCTATTCGTCCACAAGCCGGTAACCTACGCCGATCTCCGTCAGGATATACCGGGGTTTCGCGGGGTTCGCCTCGACCTTGCGCCGCAGGCCCGCCATGAGCGTGCGCAGCGCCTGCGTGTCCGAGCCGTATCCCGGCCCGTACAGTTCCCTGATCAGGGCCCCGGTCGTCAGCACCTTACCCATATTCTGAAACAGCACCGCCAGCAGGCCGTATTCCATCGGCGTCATGTGCACTTCGGCATCATCCAGGGAAACCAGCCGCTTGTCAAAGTCGATCTTCAGATTCCCGACCTCTGCGCTCGCCTGCCGCCTGCCGGGGCTTTCCTTGTACAGGTGGCGGATGGCCACGCGGATACGTGCCATGAGTTCCGTCGCCGAGAAGGGCTTGGACAGGTAGTCGTCGGCGCCCGCGTCCAGCGCCGCCGCCTTTTCGCGGTCCTGGTCCCGGGCGGACACGACGATGATCGGCATCTCCGACCACTCCCGAACTCTTTTGATCACGTCCATGCCGTCAAAGTCCGGAAGCCCCAGGTCAAGGAGCATCAGGTCGACGGGCTGGGAAACCAGCAGGGACAGCGCCCCTTGCGCGGTATCCGCGGTCAGGGTAGAGAACCCTTCCTGGCCCAGCGCGTAACAGATGAATTTCCTGATTTTCGCGTCGTCTTCGACCACCAGGAAAAGCTCACTCCGCTTTTGTGCCATGCTGTTCCTCCAATGGCAGTGTGAACTCAAACTCCGCCCCGTGCCCGTCCTGGCGGTTCCTCGCCTGAATCGTACCGCCGTGCGCTTCCACGATCGCCGCGCAGATGGTCAGCCCCAGGCCCGCCCCCCGCGACGCGTCGGCTTTCCTGGTCGAAACCGTATAGAACATCTGGAAGATGTTGGGAAGGTCCTCTTCCAGCATGCCTGTCCCGCGGTCTGACACCGTGATCACCGCGAAGCGGCCGCCCCCCTCACACCGCACGGAGATCGCGATCTCTTCCCAGGGAGACGTGTGTTTGACCGCGTTGTCAAGCAGGTTGACCAGCACCTGCTCGATCAGCCCTGCGTCCATTGGGATAAAGAGGACCTCGTCGGGTGCTTCGACCTTGATCTCGCGCCCGGAAAGCCTGCCCACATGGTTGACCGCCACGCCGATGACTTCCTCGACGGGAACCATCTGCCTGGACATAGGCAGCGCGCCGTCCCTGAGTCTGGTGAGGCTCAGGATGTTTTTGACCAGCGAATGAAGCCAGTCCGATTCCTTGTAGATGTCTTCCGCCAGCGCATGCCGGTGGTCGCCCTCCGGCGTCATGTCCCTGATCATTTCCGCCGTTCCCATGATGCCGGTCAGCGGCGTCCGAAGGTCGTGCGAGATGGCGCGCAGCAGGTTCCCGCGGTAGCGTTCCTGCGCCGCTTCCTCCGTAGCCCTCACGCGGGCCTGGACGCTGCGCAGCCTGTCCATTGCCAGGGCCGCGCTCTCCGTCATGGAGTGTACCAGGCGTTTCTGCGACCCGTTCATTGCTGTGTTTGACGGGATGCGCAGTGTGCCCAGCAGGGCGTCCCGGCTGCGCACAGGCATTTCAAGGGATCCTTCCCCTGTGTCAGGACGGGAGGATGCAAGGCGCTGTCCCGGTTTCCCCGCCTTTCCCGGTTCGCGCAAAGCCCGGTCAGCGCCATGGCTTTGACCGCGCTGCCCATTGCCCCCCCGTTCCCCAGCCTCATCGGGGCATGAAAGCGTGACGCGGCACCCAAGCACTTCGCCGATGGCATCCGCCGTGATGCCGGCGATACCGTCCATGGTATCAGCGTCCGTCAGCTGGTTGGTGAGGCGGAACAGCGCGTTTGTTTCCGATTCCCTCTCCAGCGCTTCCAGCGCGCTTTGCTTTTCTTTTGACGTCAGCGCGCTGGTGATGATCGCCGTGACGGTCATGACCGCGAAGGTCACATAGTACGACGGGTCGTTGACCGAGAGGGTGAAGTACGGCTCGGTGAAAACAAAATTGAACGTTATTGTCGCCGCGAGTGAAGCCGCGATCCCGTACGCGTAGCCCTGGGTAAAGCGCGCGGTCAGCAAAACCGACAGGATGTAGACGATCACGATATTGATTTCACGGAAACCGACGGCGCGGAACAGGAAGCCGGCGCCTGTCGAAGCCGCGATAAAAAGCGCCATCATCATCACCTGACGGACAATGCTTTCCGGGCTTCCCGCCTTCGCTTTTCTCACTGGAACCGCCGCCTTTCACCGTTCGCATTATACTGCAAACCGGGCCGGGGCGACAGGCCGGGAGGCCCGGGCGCGCGCCCGGCGGTCATCATCGCCAGGGGGACTGTCCGCTTTTCGTGCTCGGCCCCGGCCGGCCCTGTGTGCGCCGGGGAAACCCGCGAAGCGTTGACAGGGCTTGCTTTTTGAGGTATTGGAGAGGCCCGCGCACTGGACGTGTCCGTGGGGACGCTGCCATTCGAACGGACCGGATACCTTCTTGCTGAACCAGCGAGGTATCCCTGCAGGTTGAACCGGCGTCCGCTTCGCCTTCCCTTGTATGCCATTCATAGAAACAGAGCCAAGCGCCATCCAAGGCGTTTTTTGTTGTCTGGAAAGGGAAAATCGGAAGACCGATGTCATGCCAGGTCATGGCAGGTCAAAAAAATGTCATGCCAGGTCATGCCAGGTCAAAAAGATGTCATGCCAGGTCATGCCAGGTCAAAAAGAAGTCATGCCAGGTCACTGTTGGTCATAGCCACTCTTCTGCTACGCTCTTTCGGGGGCGGGGAAGCAATTGCGAAGCGATGGTGAAGCAATCGTAAAGCAATTGTGGAACGGGGAAGCCGGGAATCGCCCGACTTCACAAACAGTAAGGAGCTAAAGGTGCAAACAAGCGGCAAATTTCAGGAAAGCATCTTCGACCAGTGCAGAGGTATTCCAGCCAGCGAGGCCGCCCGGCGGGAAGGG
>CAZJCB010000057.1:0-11092 GCA_964544245.1 uncultured Christensenella sp. | reverse complement strand
ACGGAGACGGCGTTCTGGTCTCAACCCCTTCTGGCACAACGGGATATGCGCTGTCTGCTGGAGGCCCAGTGATTCATCCTGCTCTTGCCTGCCATGTCATTGTGCCGATCTGCACTCACATCATGCACCAACGACCGGTCATTTTACCGCCTGATAGCGAAATCTGCCTGGCTGTCCGTGAAAATCGCGGCAATATGCATCAAATCAGCATCGACGGCCAGATTGTGCTTGACTTGACGACAGACACTGAGGTTCACCTTCAAAGAGCTTCAGAAACCGCACAGTTTATTCGATTCGGCCAGCAAAGATTCCTGACAAGGCTTCGTCAGAAGCAAACGGAATGGAGCAATCATGTTTACGGAGGGAATATATGAAAAGCACAAGGCAGGCGGCAATTCTTAACCTGATTGACAAGCAGGACGTCAGGACCCAGAAGGAACTCGCGGAAAAACTGAAGTCACAGGGTTTCAATGTGACTCAGGCGACAGTCTCGCGCGACATCAAAGAGATGCGGTTATTGAAAGTCCTTTCGGGAACAGGTGAATACAAATACGCGACGGCTGATCAGGCAGAATATTCCGTTTCCGACCGCTTTGTGCGTATGTTTGTTGACTCTGTCATATCTATCCAGTCAGCCGGGAATATCATCGTTATCAAGACGCTCTCAGGCAGCGCAAATGTTGCAGGCGAAGCCATCGACAGCATGCGTTGGCCGGAGATTCTTGGTACACTTTCTGGCGACAACACCATCTTTGTCATAGTACACAATATTCAGGATGCCGAAGAAGTGGTCAGAAAATTCAACGAAATCCTCAAATAAGCAGGAAAAATGATAGAAAGCCTCTTGATTCGCAACATCGCGCTGTTTGAGGAGGCCGCCATTGATTTTTCTGCCGGCTTGCACGTGCTGACAGGCGAAACGGGCGCCGGAAAATCTCTTGTTGTGGATGCGGTCAATTTTCTTTGCGGTGCCAAAACAGACAGAGACATCCTTCGTACAGGCAGTGACAAGGCTTATGTTGAAGGTGTCTTCAATATAACCGGCAATCGCAGGGTTTCTGAACTTTTGGACGAACAAGGCGTTGAAGATGATGGCGGCAGAGTCATCCTGTCAAGGGAACTTCTCTCTTCAGGCAGGAGCGTATGCCGTATCGGCGGCGTGAATGTGTCCCTTGCGATTTTTAAAGAACTGACGTCGATGCTGATCGACCTGCACGGGCAGCATGAACATCAATCCTTGCTGCAGGAAAGTAAGCACATGGATTTCCTGGATAGCTTTGGGGGCAAGCAGCATACCGGTTTGATTCAGGAGACAGGCCAATCATATGATTTGCTGGTAGAAGCAAACAAACAGTACCGCCAGGCAAAGGAAGAGCAGGAAGCGGCGATTGACCGGATAGAAGTCCTGCAGGCAAGGATAAAGGAACTGACTGCAGCTAACCTGAAAACAGGTGAAGAAGAGGAATTGCAGCAGTCAAAAAATACTCTCAGGCAGGCAGACCAGATCATCAAAGCGCTACAGCGCTCAATATCATTAATTTCTGATTCACCGGAAGGTGATGAAACAGCGCTGTCCCTCATAAAGCAGGCAATGAAATCACTGGACCAGTTATCCGGCATAGACACGCAGTTTGCCCAAATTGTTTCGAGAATACAATCCCTTTACTATGAACTGGAAGAGTTTGCATATGACCTCAGCGCACTTGCCAGGAATATTGATTCAGACAGCGCCAAACTGGAAGAGGTTGAGATCAGGCTCGATTTCCTGCGAAAACTTGGCAGGAAATATGGCGCTACTGTTAATGAGATGATGCAGACCCTTGGGCGGACGGAAACTGAACTCACAAAATTTGAAACATTGGACCAGGATCTGAAAAAATTGGCGGATAAGTGTGAATCTACAAGGGCCCGCTACCTGGAAGTCGCCGCCAAACTGAGCGAATCAAGGAAAGAACTGGCAGCCAACTTTGAAAGCCAGATGGAGTCCTTGCTTTCTGAACTGAACATGGCCGGCACGCATTTCCTTGTTGATATCCACTCTGAACCGCAGAAACCCCGTTATTCCGGCATCGACCAGGTGACCATGCTGATCTCGCCGAACATGGGGGAAGAAATGAAACCGTTGTCCAGGATTGCATCCGGTGGTGAACTGTCCCGCATGATGCTGGCAATGAAAGCGCTCGCCGCAGAAAAAAACGAAGTGCCCTCGATGGTTTTTGATGAAATTGATACGGGTGTTTCCGGCAGGACAGCGATGGTGATAGCCAGGAAATTATGGGACATTGCCCGCTACCGTCAGGTGATCTGTGTCACCCATTTGCACCAGTTGGCAGCGATGGCCAATGTTCATTATTTTGTCAGCAAATTTGAACAGGATGGAAGGACAAAGGCAAAGGTAATGAAACTGGCCGATTCTGAGCGGACAACTGAAATCGCAAAAATGCTCGGTGATTTGAAAACACAGGGAGAAAGCAGCCTCCAGCACGCCGATGTCCTTCTACGTGACGCGGTACGGTATCGTACAGAGCACCCCCAAATCTATTAATTTCCCGCAGTTTTCAGAAACATTTTCTTCCTCTCTTCAGGCTCCAAATGCATTCACTGATCAACCGATTGAAAGCAATCCATAATCCCCGACTTTCTTTATCGGCTCGAGATCGAGATATGATTTACTCCTTTCACGAGCACAGTAAATAGTGTTTGTAATTCTGTTAAGAAATTAAGAAATAAACAGGTGCAATTATTACGAGATGATGTTATAATATGAAAAGGATGTGACTATTTGATGAACAAGAAGGTGGTTGGATGCAGAACCGGGTCTCACTGCCGATTGATGCAAGTTACCTGGACAGGGAAAGGGAACCGAAACTAAGCCCACAGCAGCGGGCAATCATTGATTGGGCGGAAGTGGATGACCACCAGGCGATCCTCGATACTCACTGCGCAGACGGAAACTTGCTGGCGCATTATAAAAGGCATTATGGTGTCCGGGCTTGTGGTATCGTGACTGAGCCTTATCAGGAAGTCGCGGTGAAGGAGCAGATCGGACATCTTGCAGAGATACTGCGGGCGAACAGGCTGGATATTCCCTGGCGGACAAACAGTTTTCATGCCGCCTTCGTAACTTTTCCATTGCAAAAACACCAAGAAACTGCTGTTTTTTTAAGAGAGACGCTGAGGGTTCTCAAAGCGAATGGGCAGTTGCTGATTTCTCTCCCCTGCGTACCGTGGCTGACACAATTGGGTATCAGGCTTCCTGAGAGAAATCATTCATTCATGAACCCTTACCAGTTAATGGAAATTCTGGAAGCCTGCGGATTCGCAGACATTTCGATGCGTGTATCACGCCTGAAATACGCGACTGTGATTGCGCGAAAGCCCGCTATTTTTTCATCGGATGTCGACGGAACGCTGATAGCATGATACCAGCCAGAGAGATAACATCTTATTTGAATTATTTGGCGAAAGTCAAACGGGTATCTGTTGTGTTGCTGATACTCCTTGATTTGTTATCAACCTTGACGACGCAGGCTGAGATGGTATTTTCACCTTTTGTGCGTGTAAAGCTGACGGCGCTGCAATTATCTGACAACCTCACGGTCGGGATATATGGGAATTATTTGCTGGATGACCGCATCAGTTTTCAGCGCGGCAGTGAAATGCGCGTATCCGCCGCGGATGGCACCCTGATAGTTTTATATGAGGGGATGAGGTATAAAGCGGGGGAAAGCATTCATCTGAAAAGATATCAGACATCACGGGATGAAAATGAAAACGGCCTGCGTCTTCAAAAAGGTCTAAATGTTTTTCCTGGAGACCTCAAACTGGACCTGGACAATGGGTCGCTGCGCGCGGTGATCAGCATCCCTTTAGAAGAATACCTGTTAGGGGTTGTCCCTTATGAAATGTCTGAGGAGTTTCCGCTCGAAGCCCTAAAAGCGCAGGCTGTAGCCGCCAGGACCTATACGATCAAAAATCTGAAACCGGGGCAGGTATATGACCTTGTTGACAATACAAATGACCAGGTATTCCTCGGGCTTGGTCCAATGAAAAACAACGCCATAAAATCAGTCAATGAAACAGAGGGCGTTATCCTCACTTACCAGGGAAAGCCAGCAGATTGTTTCTATACGGCAAGCAACGGCGGCTATTCAGAGTCTGCTTTCAATGCCTGGGGGCGCGAAGAGATCCCTTACCTGACTGTCCGCGAAGACCCTTATGACCTGGAAAACCCGCTGAGTGTAACCCGAAGCGCAATCATACCAAAGACAGTCATGAGCGAAGGGAAAAATCTGAACAGTCAACTGTTCACGTTTTTATCGGATCGTTTGGCACAACATCTTGGCTTGTTGGGATTTGATACAAATCAGGAATTCATAAAGATCAATGGTATTGCCGCGATAACCCCGCATACGCCGAAATTTGGAGGAAGTGACGGCGTGATGCGTGCTTTGCGATTCGATTTGAATGTCAGCGCCCGGGCTCCTGCGCAGCTGGAAAGTGATCCGGAAGTATCGTTATCCCAACAAGATGACCTGTCGAAGCATATGGACGCGTCAAGCGATGACAATGTCTGGGCCCCTGTGAAACCGCTTCCTCAAACAGTCTCAGTGGATTGCCCGCTGTTTCCTGACCTGGAAAAAATGCTGGACCTATCCATCAATCAAAATGAGAATGAACTGGTAAGAATTACTGAGAAAGAGGATCATTTTGTGATCAGTTTCACGCGTTATGGGCACGGCGTCGGGCTGAGCCAGCGCGGCGCTGAATGGATGGCCAAAACCTATGACTGGGATTATGGACAAATCCTTCGCTTTTATTACCCTGGCACTCAACTCGAACATTTTGACACCAAAGCTTACTTGCCGGAAACGCTTCAGCCGGGTTTTCTAACGACCCCGGGCCCCGTTCCTACATCTACACCCAGGCCTACATTGATGCCGCAAAGCAGTGCCCCGGCCGTTGATCAGAGAGTGGTGTTTGTCACTGGTATCGGACTCAATTCATCCCTTAACCTAAGGGCTATGCCGAGCCTGTCCTCTGAAGTACTGCTGCGCCTCTACTATGGGCAGGAACTGTTGGTGCTGAAGTCATTGCCCGATGGTTGGTTGTATGTAAAGACCGATGTCATCCAGGGATACATCAGGGATGAATTTGTCAGCGAAAAGTAGAACACCTCCGATAAAGTCGAAAACACCCATACAGCGATCCCGCCGCTTGAACGGATCAAGATGAAGGCCTATAATGAAACCACATCAGAAGAGAGCCGGAGGTTGCTGTGAAAGGTTTGTTTGGCCAGGACACGGTTCAATTTATGATGGACATCCGCTTCAATAACAACAAGGAGTTCATGTCAAGCCATCGCCAGGAATATGTCAGTAAGCTCAGGAAACCCTATTATGACCTGATAGAAACATTGGCCCCAACGATGCGGAAAATCGATCCGGAAATGGAAGTAAGGCCCGTAAAAGCACTTTCACGCATCTTTCGGGATACAAGGTTCAGCCGCGATAAATCCCCTTATCGTGACCATCATTGGGTAGCGTTCAGGCGGCAAGGCGAGCCGCGCGAACAGGCGGTGATGTTCTGGTTTGAAATAAGGCTTGACGCTGCCAGTTGGGGATTGGGATTTTGGGGTGAAAACAGGCCTGCCATGGAAATATTCAGGCGCCGTATTCTGGCAAACCCTTCAGAGCTGATCGATTTGCTTCCTGTTTTGCGCGAGCATCAATTCCAATTGGACGGAGCCTCATACCATCGCCTGAAACCACCTGAAGGACTGCACGGGCAGCTGCATGAATGGTATAACCGTAAAGAAATCTATCTGTCGAAGATGAACATCAATCCTGAATGGGTATTCCAGGAGGATTTGACTGATCGTCTAGTCAGCGACTTCACCGCGCTGGCACCTTTTTACCATCTGCTGAGGGGATGCTATGTTTTAGGGCAGCTCAACGATCAAAATCCGGGATTTGTATAGTCCGAGACATGCTGCACTCGTAAATTGCCCGAATGAAACGCAAAAGACCCCGGAACCTACGAATGCCGGGGTCTTGTTCATGAACAGGTGCATTACTTCAACTGCACCTCTTGTTTATCATAAGTTTGTTCTATAGACTGAGACGACTTTCCCGAGGATTTCGACTTCCTTAACCAAAATTGGCTGCATGGCGGCGTTTTCAGGTTGAAGCCTGAAATGCCCTTTTTCCTTATAGAAGCGTTTGACGGTCGCGTCTCCATTGATCATGGCTACGACAATCTCCCCGTTGTTGGCATAATTTTGCTGCTTGACAACCAAATAATCCCCATTCAATATGCCGGCTTGGATCATGCTGTCGCCACGCACCAACAAGGCAAAATGCTCGCCTTCTTTCAGCATGAATTCCGGCACCGGCAGCATGTCTGACATGCTTTCTTCTGCCAGGATCGGACTGCCTGCCGCAACAGGGCCAAGCAGGCGGACAAATCGTACACGGTGGTCAGGCTCTTTGCGCGCGCCTTTCAAGACCGCCATCGCACGAGGCTTCATGGAATCCCTTCTCAGCATGCCTTGTTTTTCCAGCCGTTTAAGATGACCATGGACTGTTGAGGTTGACTTTAGGCCGACTGCTTCACAGATTTCTCTGACCGATGGAGGGAAGCCGCGTTCCTGTATCTGATCCTGAATGAATTGTAGAACCAGCGCCTGTGTTTCGCCATGCTTCCGTCTTGTTTGTTTGCCTTCATTGTTCATAAATGACTCCTCCGCTGCTTTGATACCTTCATTATATCATGCAAACAATTGTTTGCAATAGAAAAGTTAAAACTCATAGACTATTTTTTATTCCTTCCTGTCTGTCCTCTGAAGGACTGGGGGAAGAGATATCCGGCAGCCTGATCCTCTTGGCTGCTTCACGCTTTTTCGCGTCAGACATGGAAGCGTAATGCTTTCGCGTTGTGTTGACATCCGCGTGTCCCAGGGTGTCCGCCACAAGGTAAATGTCCCCGGTTTCCTGATAAAGGTTTGTACCAAACGTACTGCGCAGTTTATGTGGGCTGAGTTTTTTCTTCAGCGGGGCGCCTAACAGGGCATACTTCTTCACAAGGTTTTCGACCGCTCTTTGTGTGATGCGTCTCTTTTGTAACGACAGGAACAAGGCATGTTCATGCCCGGGCAAAGGATCGATTTTTCTGCGCTCCTCCACATAAGCAAGCAGTAGGCTGGCGACGGCATCCGGAAAATAGAGGATTGTCTGATTGCCTCCCTTACGTGTGACCATGAAGGAGTTATTTAAAAAATCAAGATGGTCGATATCAAGCCCGACCAACTCGCTGACCCGTATTCCTGTCCCCAGAAACATCATCATAATGGCCAGATCGCGGGCTTTTGTGTTGTTCAGATAGGCCTGCTGCACTTTGCTGAAGCCTTCTCCAGTGCTGATGGCTTGCATCATCTTATCCACCTCGCCTGGCTCCATATACAGAATTGGTTTGCTGTGCCGTTTTGGCATGGAAACCAGGGCGGCATTGTTTCCGGGAATGATTTGGCTTCTGAACAGGTAGTCAAAAAAGGACCTGATAGAACTGAGTTTGCGCATAATCCCAAGTTCTCGGTTCTGGACCGGGGCAAGTTGCCCGTTCCCGTCTTTGATGGCGTTACTAGTGATGTCTTGCTTGATGTAAAACTGGAGGTATTCCTGAAATCCCTCAATGTGCCTGGATGTTACCAGTTTCATATGCTCTTCAGTCATGAGCCGGGGCTGGATACCTGAAAAATCAGACTCCTCCAGGCTCAGGTACTGGAAAAAGAGTCTCAGGTCGTAGGCATAAGCCTGCCTGGTCAGGGCGCTTGTCACTTGCGCAATAGCCCTGAAATAATCAGTGCACAGCCTGGGCAGCATCAGCTGGAGTTCTTTCAGCTTCTCCGCAGCCCTTTGCGATGAGTAATTGTAGTAGGCAATCCGCTTCAAGGCTTTCTCCATCTCATAATCTGTACTTTCATTATACAGCAGATGTACTATTCGGGCAAATCATAAACCCAGGTCATCACAATGTAAATATTGGAATAACATATTGACAATGTTATAAATGGTTGCTATATTGGATACGACCCAAGTCAAGGAGGTTTACTATGTCCGATTCCGTTCTCTTTCATGGCCTGCAGGATCAGCAGGACAAGCTGCCCGTTTCTGTTGAAGGCGTCCACAAGCCCGACGCGTTGGCACAATCCAGCGGTCTGTGGATTTCTTCCGCTGGTTCTGCCATGCTCACCAGCGGCAATTATCCTTTGAGAAATCAAAGCAACTGGCTCCTGATTCTTTGCCAGAGCGGTTCGTTTCATCTCAGCGTCAACGACTTAAGGATCAGAAGCCGGGAAAGCTGCATGATACCAATGAACTCAAGCAATGTTTCTCTTCAGGTCGAACAGGAGGCCAGGATCATCTGGATGACGATTGACGGCCGTCTGGCGGGAGATTTCATGCTGCTCATGGGCGCGTTGCCTCATCGGGCTATGAAGCAGGGGGCTCTGCCGTCGCAGTTGAAACTGGGCAAGCACATTGTCCAGGCGATCGTCAGGATCGCTTCTGCCAAGGATGCGTCCTCTGCGCAACTCCAGCAACTGCTTTGGGGTTTGTTGGCCTCACACTCCGGGCAGCCCGTCGCCATGGACGCGGTACTGTCTCATGAGATCTCCAAGGTCATTGACGCCATGCGCAAAAACCAGTACAAGGATTCATTTTCTCTGAACGATATGGCGAACCTGAGCCGGATGCCGGTAGAAACGTTCCGGAAGCGCTTTGTATCTGAGGTTGGCATGCCGCCTCAGAGCTACCAGTTGTTCTGCAAAATGGAGCGCGCGAAAACACTCCTGAAGGACGGCATGACAGTACGGCAGGCTGGTGTGGAAGTGGGGATGGAAGATCCCTATCATTTCTCAAAAACGTTTAAAAATATTGTCGGCATGAGCCCGTCTCATTATACCAAAACAACGCAGCAGCTATGAATTCTCCCCTCAGCAGGTCAGATGTCCAGGCCTACAGTGTGCTTCAGCTTGCTTACATTGGTGATTCTGTCTATAGCCTGATGATCCGGCTGAACGCGTTGAAAGAGGGTAACAGCTTAAGGACTATGCACACGCGGACGACCAGCAGGGTGAACGCCTCTGCACAGGCGAGAGCCCTTGAACTGATTATGGACGCGCTTGATGAGGATGAGAAAGACATTGTGCGCCGCGGCAGAAACGCTCACGCCAAACATCAGGCGCCAAAATCAGCTACAGCCGCTGAGTACTCCGCCTCAACCGGGTTTGAAGCCTTGATTGGTTTCCATTTCCTAACAGGTCGAATGGACCGGGTCACCATGCTTGTGAGCCTGATTGTCGGTCAGAATGCGACGTAAAGGCTTCATGTCAGTTTGGTCGAAATGTCTCCAGTCAAGGAATTTCGCAAAATAGACGATTATAAATGGTTTGGGAAAACAGGCTGGAAATTGAGCCAAACTACAGGATCAAGGTAAGCAAGAGAAGCACAAGCTTCACTGAAAGGTCAATCAATGGACAACAAAAACAAACCCGGTGGAAAGAACTTTCCCGGGCAAAGGCGGAGTGGGCCGCAGCAATACATCCCAGGGGCCAAGCAATCCGCCTGGTCGGGTAAAAAGCCGTACCAACCATCACACACCCCGGGAACAACTGGACAGGGCAGAGGAACACCGCCGCGATTTGGCTATAGCGCCAGAGATCCGCAGGAGTCTTCATCAAGCTCACGAACAGTCCTCCCTGCCAAATCTGTCGCAGGCCCCAGGCAGGACCGCGCGGGATATCAAGCAAACAAGCAAACTCCGGAAACCAGGCATGTTTCGTTTTCTGACGTTGCCCGGGGCGACCGTACTGCTTACTCAACCATAGGCCGTCCTCAGCATGGCAGGCCGGCTGGCAGATTCGGAAGGCCTTCAAATTCTGACACTCCTGAGCAATGGCGGGATTCGCCTGCCTCCAAACGCTTCGGACCGCACAGCCAGCCAGGTATCAGACCCAATACCAGGCCTGTGCCTGGGCAGTTCAAGCCAGCATTTCGTCCTGCGCCCCCCATTATTCAGCCTTCGCCTCAGGGCGATATGGAGCTTCCGCTTCATATGGAGGAGGATACAGCGCCGCTTAACATCCTTACCGGCAGGAATCCCATCCGTGAAGCGATCAAGACTGGCCGTGACCTCGAAAAACTGATGATTGCCAAGGGGGAACTCTCAGGCTCTGCAAGGGAGATTGTCAGCCTGGCCAAAAAGGCAGGCGTGATGATTCAGGCGGTTGAGAGGTCGCGGCTTGACTTGCTGGCAAAAAACCATCAGGGGATGATTGCCTACGCTTCCGCTTATCAGTATTCAACAGTGGAGGATATCCTGCATCGCGCGGAAGAATTGGGTGAAGACCCATTTATCATCCTGCTGGACCAGATTACCGACCCTCACAACCTGGGGGCTGTCATCCGCACAGCATCCTGCGCCGGTGCGCATGGGGTCATTGTTCCCATGCACAGAGCAGTCGGCCTGACACCTGCTGCAGTCAAGGCGTCCGCCGGCGCCGTGGAACACATCATGGTCGCGCGCGTTACCAACCTGAACCAAACCATCAAATCCCTGCAGGAGAAGAATATCTGGTTTTTTGCCGCAAACCCTGAAGGGGAGGACTTCCGGACTGTTTCATTGAACGGACCATGCGCCCTGGTGATTGGCAGCGAAGGGGAAGGGGTCAGCAAACTCACGGCCAGTACCTGCGATAAACAAGTCCGCATTCCAATGAAAGGCGAGATGAACTCCCTCAACGCGTCTGTCGCGGCCGGTATTCTGATGTACGCTGTTTACGCTGCGAGAAATCCTTTAAAGTAGGGGAGAGATGCCGGAATTCCTTTGCGGAACCGACTAAACAGGGCGCAAGTCGCTTCGCTCATTGAATCCGGCATCAAATCCTGAATTCACTGCCGTGAACAACGTGAGAATAGACGCTTTTACAGTTGACAAACAGGGACTGCTTGTATAAAATGGCGTCGGTGTCCGCCCAGCGCGGGTGTAGCTCAATGGCAGAGCTCCAGCTTCCCAAGCTGGTCACGTGGGTTCG
>CAZJCB010000056.1:4358-11266 GCA_964544245.1 uncultured Christensenella sp. | reverse complement strand
CGTGCACAGGAGGCCCGCAGGACGGAGTCATAACCCATGATGCGGTGCTTAATCAATAAGGAGGATACAAAATGTTGCACTTTTCGCCTAAAACCCCTTGACAGGTCTCCATCCATGTCTGTATATTCCAAATGGACCATTATTTATCAATTTATTCATCATCGAAAGCGGACCAATGCCAAAAAAAACCTGCCGCGAATCACTCACTTCCCCGCAGACAACGCTGCTACCGGGGATTTTTCCCTGTTTGCTCCACGTACCTGCCTGACCGCCTCCTTATCTGTCATATATCCGATAAAACAAAACGAACCAGATCATAAAGGGGACAACAACATGAACAGAAACCGCTGCCTGGCCGTCCTCCTCCTGCTCCTCCTCGCGTTTCCCCTGAGCGCCTTGGGCAGCCCGGCGGGGACTGACGTTACCGCATTTTTGACAAACCTGAACGCGGAAGTCCGTCAGGACAGCTTTCTGGTTTCGGAAGGCGGCACGCTGACACAGGACCCTGTGGAGGTCCGTTTCAGCTTCGGGGTGCCGGTCGCGGGCGACGAGCCGGTGCCCGTTCACCCGGTCCGGAAGGGTGACTGGGCCGAGTTTGAGCTGAGCAGCGGTTTCGTTCTCAACTCCGGCACCTTCTTTGAATTGAAGGATGGGGACACCCTGATCGGTCACGTGAGCATCCGCACAGAAACGGTCGGCGGCATCAAAAAGGTATTCGCCCGGGTGGACTTCGACGGCGACGAGGACGTCTACAACGGCGAATCCTTCGCGCTTTCGGCCTTTTTCAACGCGGAGTTTGCCTACGACGGCTCCGGCAGTTCCGGCGGTGCGGGGGATTACCCGGTCGCGATCTTGAGCAAAACCTATACCGTTACCATCCCACCGGGGGAAATCGTTTATACCCTTGACAAGAGCGGGACGGTCAACCTTGCTGACAGGACTTTTACCTGGACAGCCGTGGTGGACGCCGTTCGGGACGGGGCGCACATCGACCTTGATGGGTATACCTTTGAAGACGACCTGAGCCTTGCCGGGACCGACGCAAGCAACTTTCTGATTACCCCCTGGAACCCGCCGGACCCGGCTCCTATCCCGACCATTAATGGAAACAAGATCTCCTACATCTTCCCGGCAGGGATTATCGGGCCTAAAACAATCACTTACCAGACCAGCATCCCGGACGGAATGTATTTCAGCCAAGACGATGTCACCGCACAGAACGAAGCCAGGCTTCTGGACAGCACGACCACAGAGGTCAAGTTCGATTCCGCGGTGCTGACCTTCAACCCCGGGTGGATCAGCAAGAGCGGCAAGCCCGGCAATGAGGGCACCCCCGCTCTTTACAACTCCATCGACCGGACCCTCACCTGGACCATCGTGGCCAACTCGAGAGGGCTGCCGCTGGAGGGCGTCGTGATCACCGATGTGTTGCCTGCTGGACTGACCTGGCAGTCGGCGAGTCTGCAAAAAAGGGTTGGCACTGACTGGGTACCCGCGACTCCAACATTCCCAACGGAGCCAGCTTCGGGGCAGTATGCCATGGGCAACATCAATACCCCGGTACTTCTGACCATCGTCGCCCGGGTGGATAATCCGGACCCGGCTTCTCCCTATACTGCTTCGGTTACCACTTACACCAACGCGGCCTCCATCAGCTGGACAGGCGCAGGCGTCCCTGCTGATGGCGTCGGGACTGGTGGGGTAGGCGTCGGAGTTGGGTTCAACCCGGTCATCAAAGCGGGCACCGTGAATGACGTGCGGGACGGCACCATCCGATGGACAGTACAGGTTAACCTCAAGGATCAGGATATACCAAATCTGAAGGTCTATGACCTGTTGGTATACGGGACTTCCTGGGATCCAGGCTCCGTGTCCGGCGCGCCGGCCGGCCTTTCGCTGGGAAGCCTGACGCCACAATACAACCAGCGGTATTCTACGCACGTATACAAGGACAGCTGGCTGTCGGTGCAGGTATATCCACTGTATCAGGGTACGGAACAGATTGCCGACCTGATCGAGGCGACCGGCCTGTCCACCACGGACCTGAACACCTTCGTCTTTACCTCCCAGATCGTCAACCCGAACCTCTTCGCAGGCAACGCAAAGAACGATGTCTATAACACCGCCACCCTGTTCAGCGGTACGACCAAGCTCAATGAGGCAACCGCCAGCGCGGAGTACAACGGCATGGTCCTGAAGAAAAGCATGCTGGACCGCAACGCGGCCGCCGCCCCGCTGGACGGGGCCAACGCGAACAGCGTGACCACGGACCTGGCGGAAGGATTCAACTATGTGGACAAGTCGGTCGTCTTCCGGCTGAACGTCAACGTCAACGGCATGAACTTCAGCAATGCGACAGATGAAAACGGCGTGAAACCAGGCCGGGTGACCATCACGGACACGCTGCCGGCCGGATGGCAATTCGCCGAAGTCACGCCAGGGAAAACCTACGCCCTGCTCCAAGGCATCGGAGTCACCCCAACGGGTAACATCCTGGTAGGGTCGCCCCCCTTCGAGGCAAGCCCCGCCGACTTCACTGCCGTCCTCGCCGGCGGCACGGCCACCTTCACCTTTGACAACCTGGCGGTCCGCTACGTGATTCTCCTGCGCGCCAAACCGACGGACGCGGAAGCCCTTATCCTGTTCAACGGCAACAAAACCCCCCCCCACCATCGTGGACAATATGGTGACAATGAAGACGGACAACTGGGCCGGATACAACGTATCCAGCACGCAGAGCGTCAGCGTGACCAGCAATGTCCTGAACAAATCGGCTGTTATCAACGCAACGGATGGCTTGGTCACCTGGACGCTGGATTACAGGCCTTATGACATCGGCATTGCGATTCCTGTCTTTATCACCGATGTGATCCCCGCGGGCGTGGAACTGCGCACCAATTCAAATGGAACGCTGATCATCTCCGGGAATATTACCGCCGAGGTTTTGGAACTGCGGTCAGATGGGACGTATGGCCATTTCGACCCAGAAGTTTTCCATTCATTTGCCGCAGGCGAACTAACTTACGACAATTTCACACGCATTTTGCGGTTCAATATCCCAAACAGCGGCAAAGCCTACCGCCTGACCTACGTCACCGACATCACCGGCGAACCGGGCACCCGGGTGACCAACGACGCGAAGCTGGAAGGAAGGAACTCCACACCCACTGAGGTATCCGTGAGTTTCCTCATCAGTGAGGCTGCCGCCGGCGGCAGCGTGAACAGAGGCGGACGCATCCGGGTCATCAAATACGGCGCGCTGGGCAGGCCGCTGGAAGGAGCGAGATTCACGCTGTTCGCTATGGACGGCACTACCCCGATCCGAACGGGTACAACGGACAGCGATGGTCTGCTGAACCTGAGGGTCATCCCGGTAGGAAATTATCTCCTGAAAGAAGTTCGGGTACCAGGATTAAACGAACTCTCCACGGACTATTACGCGCTTGATCCAACAATTTGGAACGTAAATGTGGCGATTGAGCCGACTACCGGTGCCATCGTGACCACCATCGTCGGCAATCCCGGACCCGTTCCCAATGCGCTTGTTGTGCGGAACATCACCCAGTCCGACAACCGCAAGGACATCACCGCCAGGAAGATTTGGGTGGGCGGGCTTTCAGACGATTGGAATCCTATAACGCTGACATTGGTCGCAAACGGCGTCGAGGTCGACAACAACGTCATCAAGCCTGAGATATGGAAAGATGCGTCTTCTATTTTCAGCTATGTCTGGCGAAATCTTCCCATTAGCGACCCCGACGGGAAAACAATCGAATACAAAGTGGACGAAACCGAGCCTGTGGGTTATCAAAAAGCCCTCAGTAGCTATACCTATTTTGGTGACATTAGATTCGAAGTCCAAAACAGTTACAGGGTCAGGGCTACCAAGACTTGGGTGAATGGAGAAGCGCTGACCAAGCCGACAGTCTATTTCAAACTGTACTACAAGACCGGGCTGAATCCTGACGACATCAGCCCGGTGCCTATGCCTGCAGATGAACAGGAATACAAAGAGTTGGTTCATCCCAATACATCGGTCGAATGGCTGGGCATCGACGCTGACGACGCGCTTGGCAACCCCTACACTTTTACCGTCAGGGAGTTTACTTATGACACTTCAACTTCAAGTTATGTCATGGGTCCTCCCCCGTCCTATGGCACTGAGGTGTACAGGGTTGAATACACCGACGCCACACCCCAGCCTGGTTTCCTCGTCATCACCAACATCACCGTAACCAACAGCTATGTGTCGCCAAAGATCCCGATTACCGCGGCCAAGATTTGGGTCGGCCGCCAGGCGGACCGCCCGGACATTTGGTTCATGCTATGGCGCAGGAGCACCGACATCAACCTTCATATTGTACCAGGTGCCGACATACTAGCGCTTCCCGATGATCCGGCCGTGGTCGAGACAGTCAACCCCACCGTGACCTGGGATAACCTCGATGAGACCGACTCCCACGGACATCCCTATGTCTACGAAGTACAGGAAGGCAAATGGGATGGCTCAACTTTTACTCCTGGAGCACCAACCAACTATTTTAAATTGCTTAGCCAAACGGACAGCGCGGACACAGCCGGCATTACTGTAACCAACCGTTTCCGCGCACAGGCGACAAAAATCTGGGAAAACGGTCGCTATGTAAATCCTAAGCCTGAGTTATATTTCAGGCTCGACCGATTTGTCACAGATATAGATCCATCAACTCCTGGCAACCAGCCAAGTTTACCCGAACCTGTTCCATCTATCCCAACTGCAATTAATCCCAGAAAACTTGGGACACCCTCCTATACGGGAGGAAGTAACGATTTCACCGGAACAGTTTCTGTGAGCTGGGAAGGCATAGACGCTGAGGATGAGTTCGGTAGATCTTATACCTTCATCGTAAAAGAAGGCGTGATGGAGTCAGGCATATTCACAGAGTCTTCTCCCCGTAACTTCCCACTTGATCCCTTACAAAGTACCGGCACAACCATCACCAACAGCTACGTCATCCCCACCGACGCCACGGCGACAGCCAACAAGACCTGGCTAAACGCTCCGCCAACGCGCCCGATCGTGTGGTTCAAGCTCTATCGCAGCACAACGGCCGCGCCGACTCCCGTGGAAGTGCCCCTGACGCAAGCGCCCATCCTGCAGCTGTATCCCACCCAATCCTCGGTGCAGTGGACGGGCCTGGAAAAGACGGACCTGCAGGGACGGCCCTATACCTTCACCGTGAAGGAAGGCCTCTACGACGGGGTCACCTTCACTGAAGGCCCTCCGGCGCCCTACTATGCAGCGAGTTACGATGACACCGGTCGGGCAGTGACAAACACCTACACGCCAGCGACCGGAACGGCCAGCATCAGCGGGACGAAGGCGCTCACGGGAGGACGGGCCCTTGGAGACGGCGAGTTCACTTTCCAGCTGACGGGAGTCAGTCTGCCCGCACCGATCACAACAGGCAACATAGGCGGCAACTTCACGATCCAGCTGCCGACCTATAAGTACGACCCTGCGAGAACATCGGATATTCCTGGCGTGATCTATCTGACCGGGACCTCCCAGACCTTTGCCTATACACTGAGGGAACTCGCCGGAAACCTCCCCGGCGTTAGCTATGACAGCCTGAGGGAGTACACGGTGGACGTCCAGTTCACCTACACGCTGGGGGATCCGGCGCTGGCTGTGGTGACGACGATCAAGGACAGGGACGGAGTGGCGGTTCAAACCCCGTCTTTCACCAACACCTACACTCCGGCGACCAGGACGGCGAAGATCAGCGGGACGAAGGTGCTCAATGGCCGGGACATAAAGGACGGCGAGTTCAGTTTCCAGTTGACAGGAGTCAGTCTGCCCGCGCCGATTACGGCGGGCAACGTGGGCGGAGCCTTCGAGATTCAGCTGCCGACCTATGTCTACGACCCGGACAAGGGTATAGACGACACAGGCACGCACACCTATACACTCAGGGAGGTCGTCGGAGCGCTTTCAGGCGTGAGCTATGACAGCCTGACGCAGTACGTGGTAGAGGTTGAAGTGACCTACACGCTGGGGAACGGGACGCTCAGCGTGGTGCCGACCATCCGGGACGCGGCGGGGGTGAACATCGTCCCCGCGGCGTTCAGCAACACCTACACCAGGGCGGAGGGCACAACCAGCATCAGCGGGGTGAAGAACCTGGCGAACCGCAGCCCCTTGGACGATGAGTTCACCTTCCAACTGCTGGACGGCACAACAGTCGTGGCCAGCGGGAAGAATACCGGCGGAATCTTCACGATCCAGCTGCCGGACTACAAATATGATCCCGCAAGGACGGCGGACGAGACCGGAGTGATTTACCTCACCTCCGCCTCACAAACCTTTGACTACTCGCTCCGGGAGCTCGTCGAGACCTTGCCGGGGGTGAGCTATGACAGCCTAACAAGTTACGCGGTCCAGGTCCAGGCAGTCTATACGCTGGGGAACCCGGCACTGGCTGTGACGGCGACGATCCGGAATACTGCGGGGGCCTTGGTTCCCGCGGTGTTCGGCAACACCTACACGCCGGCGACCGGGTCGGCCAGCATCAGCGGGACGAAAGAACTGACAGGCCGAGACATTCAGGACGGGGAGTTTACCTTCCAACTGCTGGACGGTGCCACAGTGGTAGCCAGCGGGAAGAACATTGGAGGAAGCTTCGACATCCAGCTTCCGACCTACACCTATGACCCGGCCAACGGAATCGACCAGACCGGGCAGCACAAGTACACGCTCAAGGAACTGGACGAAGGCCTGCCGGGCGTAAGCTACGGCGACGCGACGGTATACACGGTCGAAGTCCAAGTGTCCTACACGCTGGGGAACCAAACGCTGGGTGTGGCGGCGACCATCAAGGACGCCAGCGGGACGGTCATACAATCCCCATCCTTCAGCAATACTTACT
>CAZJCB010000056.1:2716-4348 GCA_964544245.1 uncultured Christensenella sp. | reverse complement strand
GACCGGCGAGGTCATCCTGGCCGTCTCAAAATCCCTGGACCTGGGCGCGGGCGGCAGGACCGTCCAGCCGGGCGAGTTCACCTTCAACCTCTACGCGGGCACAGATACGGCCGCAGCGCCGCTGCAGACCGCGGTGAACGCGGCGGACGGCAGCGTGACCTTCAAAGCCATCCCCTACGACCAGACGGACATCGGGAAAACCTACACCTATACCATTACGGAAGTCCCGAATCCTGAAACTGACATGACCAGCGACCCCATGCAGATCCGGGTTACCGTGGCGGTGACCGACCTGCGCAACGGCAAGCTGCTGGCGACGCCAGATTATCCGCTGGATACGACCTTCAACAACAGCTACAAGGCGGCCGGCTCGGTGGTCCTGCGGACGGTGAAGTCCCTGGACCTGGGCGCGGGCAGCCGCACAGTCACACCCGGGGAGTTCCGGTTCAAGCTCACGGACGTGACGGACCCGCTGCATCCCAGGATGATCCAGGAGGACGTGCCCAACGCGGCGGACGGTTCCGTCGTCTTCGCCGCCATCCCCTACGACCAGACAAGCATCGGGAAAACCTATACCTACACCATCACGGAGACCGTCCCAAGCCCCGCGGAGGGCGGGATGGACTACGATGCGCTGGCCACCACGGTGATGGTGAAAGTGACGGACGAGACGGGCGGCGTCCTCAAGGCAGAGCCGTTCTACCTCACGGACGCGGAATTCAACAACCGGTACGCGGCAAAGGGCTTCTGGGATCCCGCGGTGACAAAGGCCCTGTCAGCCGGCGGGCGCCTCCTCAAGGCGGGCGAGTTCAGCTTCAACCTCTGGCGGCTGGATGGACCGGGCGGGGCGAGGGTCGGCACGGCGCCGCTGCAGACAGTCGCCAACCTGGGCGACGGGAGCGTCCGTTTTGAGGCGATCCCCTATACCCAGACGGACATCGGACAGACCTATCACTACCAGATCGTGGAGACCCCGGGCAGCGAAACCCGCATGGTGTACGACCTGATGGCAGTCGAAGTGTCCGTCCAGGTCGCCGACGGAGGAAACGGCAGGCTGACCGTCACCCCGGATTACACGGACGACACCACTTTCAACAACAGCTATACAGCCGACGGCGAGGTCATCCTGAAGGCCGCGAAGTCCCTGAACCTGGGCGCGGGCGGCAGGCTGGTGCAGCCGGGCGAGTTCACCTTCAACCTCTACGCGGGCACGGACACAAGCGGAACGCCGCTGCAGACGAAGGGGAACGCGGCGGACGGCAGCGTGGCCTTCGACGCCATCCCCTACACACAGGCGGACATCGGCAAGACCCATACCTACACCATCACGGAAGTGCCAAACGCCGAGACCGGCATGGCCAGCGACCCGATGAAGCTTCTGGTCACCGTGGCGGTGACCGACCTGGGCAACGGCAAACTGCTGGCTGCGCCTGCCTACCCAGGGGACGTGATATTCAACAACCGCTATACCGCAAGCGGCGAGGCGGTGCTGGCCGTCCGGAAATCCCTGGACTTGGGCGCCGGCGGCAGGACCGTCCGGGAGGGCGAATTCACCTTCAACCTGTACAAGGGCCTGGACACGACCGCCGCGCCGCTGCAGACGAAGGGGAACGCGGCGGACGGCAGCGTGAC
>CAZJCB010000056.1:0-2616 GCA_964544245.1 uncultured Christensenella sp. | reverse complement strand
CGCCGCTGCAGACGAAGGGGAACGCGGCGGACGGCAGCGTGACCTTTGACCTCCTCCCCTACAACCAGACAAGCATCGGCAAGACCCACACCTACACCATCACGGAAGTGCCCAGCGGGGAGACCGGCATGGCGAGCGACCCGATGAGCCTCGTGGTCACCGTCGCGGTGAGCGACCTGGGCGGCGGCAAACTGCTGGCCGAGCCGGACTATCCGGAGGACACCGAGTTCAACAACAGCTATACGGCAAGCGGCGGGATCGTCCTGGCCGCCACGAAGTCCCTGGACCTGGGCGCGGGCGGCAGACTGGTTCAGGAGGGCGAGTTCAGCTTCAACCTCTACGAAGGCACGGACACAAGCGGAACGCCGCTGCAGACCAAAAAGAACGCGGCGGACGGCAGCGTGGCCTTTGACGCCATCCCCTACACACAGGCGGACATCGGCAAGACCTTCGCCTATACCATCACGGAGGTGCCCAATACCGAGACCGGCATGGCAAGCGACCCGATGAGCCTCCTGGTCACCGTGGCGGTCACGGACGGGGGGAACGGCACGCTGCTCGCCACGCCGGACTATCCGGAAGATACAGAGTTCAACAACCGCTACACAGCCAAGGACGAAATCGTCCTGGAAACCCAAAAAGCCCTGAGCGGGCGGGCGCTTTCAGCCAGTGAATTCATCTTCGAGCTCTGGCAGCTGGACGGGCCGGACGGGGAGCGGAGCGCGCAGAAACCCGTCTCAACGGCCAGGAACGACGCGGCAGGAAAGGTCAGTTTCCCCGCCATCCCCTATACCCAAACGGACATCGGCAAGACGTACCACTACGAGATCATCGAGATCCCGGGGTCCGCTTCCGGCGTCCAGTACGACCCGATGCGCCTGAAGGCCAGCGTCACGGTGTCCGACCTGGGCGGCGGCGTCCTGAAAGCCGCAGCCACTTACCCCGAAGACACCACGTTCATCAACACCTATACCGCGCCCAGCACGCCGCGCCCGCAAACGTATGACGGAATCTCCGTACCGGTGGAAGTGGGCAAGGTCCTCACCGGGCGGGCGCTGACGGAAGGCGAGTTCCAATTCATCCTGAAGGACGCCGCGGGCAACACCGTCGCCCAGGTATCCAACGACGCGTCCGGCCGGATCAGGTTCCCGGACAGGTTCTACAGGAGGCCCGGCCTCTACCTGTACGAGATCACCGAAGTCAAGGGCAGCCAGGAAGATATCCTGTATGACGGGACCGTCTTTGGCCTGCGGGTGAACGTCGAAGCTTCCGGCGGCTCCCTGAGCGCGAGCGTCAGCTACAGGAAGGACGGCTCGCCCTTTGGCGGAGAGATCGCCTTCGTGAACGCTTACACGCCTCCCAAGACGGGGGACAGCCAGCCGATGCTGATCACGCTGCTCACCTCCGGAGCCCTGCTGGCCCTGCTGCTCTCCCTGGGGTTCTCCGGCAGGGGACTTTCAAGAAGCAGGGGCAAGCGGAAGCCCTCCCGCTGATCCACAAAACTTTCCCATCGGGAACATCAGGCCGCGCGGCTTGATGTTCCCGTTTTCCCGGACAGTAAACAACAAACCTTCGAACCCGGACCCTTTAGCCATGCGCCGGGAGTCCGCGGCGCGATGATGCACGCCGGGAAGGCCGCCCGGCGCTTAAAAAGGAAAAGCCCGATGAAACAACCCGTCAGGTACCGCTACCGGAAAACCAGGCGCAGGCAGGTCCGGCGCTTACTGGTCCTCGTGTCCGCCGTTCTCTTTATCCTGGCCGGCGCCTTCCTGGCCCGCTATCTGCGGCACGCGGCGCAGGCCGGCAGGACGCTTGATGAGCTCAGGGGCCAGTACAATACCAGCCAGCCCGCCGAAACCCCGGCCAGCCCGGGGCAGGCGCAGCCAGCGGCCCTGGTTGCCGCGGAAGCCGAAGCCCCTGCTGATACCGCGCCTCCGGCATCCGCCGTCCAAAGGGCAGCCCTTTCGCCGGACGCCGCCATGAGGAGCGAGTTCGTCTCCCTGTACGGCAAGAACAAAGACCTGGTCGGCTGGCTCCGTTCCGACGCGCTGCCGGAAATCGATTTCCCGGTCGTACAAAGGGACAACGCCTTCTATATGGACCGCGACTTCTACGGGCGCGAAAACCTCGCCGGCACGGTCTTCCTGGACCAGTCCGGCTCCATCCTGCCCCAGGCGGACAACCTGGTCCTGCACGGGCACAACATGAAAAACGGGAGCATGTTCGGGAAACTGCACCTCTACCTGGAGGAGGATCTCCTCAGGGCGCGGCCGATGTTCACCTTCAGCACGCTG
Source organism: uncultured Christensenella sp. (assembly GCA_964544245.1). GTDB lineage: Bacteria > Bacillota > Clostridia > Christensenellales > Aristaeellaceae > UBA6115. Next base: position 322 of record CAZJCB010000056.1, on the reverse strand, counting down.
TACGAGACTGCGGACTATGTGCCCTACGCGGTCTCCCTCGTGTCCACCCGTCCGGAATCCCCGCGGTTCGCGGCCTTTGTCCGAAGCGGGTTCGCCAGCGGGGAGGACATGCTCCTGTATGCCCGGCGCCTTGCGGACCTGTCGGTGTTCCAGTTTCCCGACGGGCCGCGGGAAGACGACCGCCTCCTGACGCTGGTGACCTGCCACGGCAATGAGGACGACGAGCGGCTCATCGTAGCGCTGCGGGAACTCAGGCCGGGAGAGGACAGGGAGGCGCTGGCCGGCAGCGTCAGGGACGGATTGATAAGAAAACAATAGTCAG